>CAJXME010000106.1 GCA_913056245.1 uncultured Alphaproteobacteria bacterium
CCGATCATGAATCTCTTTGGGGGTCGCTGATCAAGTTTCGCCGTGAATTCGATCAATACGTCAATTTGCGGCCGGTTAAATTGATGCCCGGCGTGCCGTCTCCTCTTGCGGGGCGTGAACCCGGCGATATCGATTTTTATATCGTGCGCGAAAATACCGAAGGCGAATATTCTTCGATTGGGGGGCGGATGTTCCCTGAAACAGACCGCGAGATTGTGGTTCAGGAAACAGTAATGTCACGGCATGGCGTGGATCGGGTGCTGAAATACGCATTTGAACTCGCCCAGAAACGAGAGCGCAAGCACCTGACCTCCGCCACCAAATCCAACGGCATTTCCATCACCATGCCCTATTGGGATGAGCGGGTGGAAAACATGGCCAAAGCCTTTCCTGATGTGACTTGGGATAAATACCATATCGATATTCTGGCGGCGAATTTTGTGCTGCATCCCGATTGGTTTGACGTGGTGGTGGCATCGAACTTATTTGGCGATATTTTGTCTGATCTTGGCCCCGCCTGCACCGGCACGATTGGCGTCGCGCCATCGGGCAGCATCAATCCCGAAGGCGATTTCCCATCATTATTTGAACCGGTGCATGGCTCTGCCCCTGATATCGCGGGCAAAGGCATCGCCAATCCCGTGGGGCAAATCTGGACGGCGGCGATTATGCTGGACCATCTGGGCCATGACACGGCATCGGCTGAACTGGTGTCAGTCATCGAAGAAGCCCTGAGCCGCCCTGAATTAAGAACACGCGACCTTGGTGGCGAAGCCGATACGCTATCGGCGGCAAAAGCCATCGCTGATATTGTTGCCAACCGATAGGATTTGAAATGGATTATCGTCGTTTAGGCCGTACTGATATCAATGTTTCCGCGCTCTGCCTTGGCAGCATGACTTGGGGGACGCAAAACACCGAAGCCGAAGGCCATGCCCAGATTGATCTGGCGCTTGACCAAGGGATTAATTTTATCGACACGGCGGAAATGTATCCGACCAATCCGCTGACCAAAGAAACCCAAGGCGATACCGAACGCATCATTGGCACTTGGAACGCTAAGAACGCGCATCGCCGCGGTGATTATATTCTCGCCACCAAAGTCTGCGGGGCGGGTTATCAAAATGTTCGCGATGGCGCGCCAATCACGCCGGAAAGCATTGAGATTGCATTGAGCAATTCATTGAAATCTTTGCAAACCGATTATGTCGATCTCTATCAATTGCATTGGCCCAATCGCGGGTCTTATATGTTCCGCCAAAACTGGACTTATGATCCTTCGGGGCAAGACACGGCCGAAGTTGAAGATAATATGCTGGCGGTTCTTCACGCGCTTGACGGTCATATCAAGGCGGGGCGGATAAGGCATATCGGGCTGTCGAATGAAACCGCTTGGGGGACGATGCGCTGGCTGTATCTGGCGGAAAAACACAACCTGCCACGGATGATGTCGATGCAAAACGAATACAGCCTGCTTTGCCGTCTCTATGACACGAATATGGCGGAGATGACCCATCATGAACAGGTTGGCTTATTGGCGTTTTCGCCTTTGGCCGCTGGGTTATTGACGGGCAAGTATGGCCCTGACGTCACGCCCGAAGGCTCACGCCGTTCGATCGTCTCTGATCTTGGGGGGCGGATCACGCCGCGTTTATGGCCTGCCATTGACGCGTATAAAGCGGTGGCGGATAAACACGGACTGAACCTGACGCAAATGGCGCTGGCTTGGTGTTTTAAGCGCCCGTTCATGACTTCAGTGATTTTTGGCGCCACGTCGCTCGATCAATTGCAATTGATCCTTGATATGCAGGATATGGATTTGAGCGATGACGTGATGCGGGATATTAACCAAGCCCATAAGGCTCATCCCATGCCTTACTAACGCGGGATGACCAGAGGATTAGCCTTAGGCGTCCTCTGGCGGGTCGGTTAACGCCGTCTCAAAACTCGCGGGCGATGTGATTTCAATCAACTCAAGGTCATCGCTATGGCGCACCTCTCGATGCTTGATGCCCGGCGGTTGCAGGGCAGCTGAACCCGCGCGGAAAGTCACCTTACCCGCACCTTCATATTCAAAGATCACCCAACCTTTCAGAATATAAATCATCTGAAAATTCAGGTCATGGGTATGCCATTGCGGTTCCGCATGGCGTCCGGGAATAGCGCGGATCACATGAGCGCCATAAGCGCCTTCGGATGCGGTTTTAATCCCCAGATCACGATATTCAAAAAACGCCCGTAACCCGCCTTCAAAGCCAGATTTAACCCCCATCTCATCATGGGCAATGCCCGTGCCATCGGCGTGACTGACGGTGAAGGCTTGGTTCTGCCAAATCTTTCTTGGTTGAGCCGTCATGATCACCGCCCCGTATCAAAGACCGTGGCGCCCGTGGTTCGCCGGTTGGTCAAAGCCTCAAAGGCTTTCGGCACATCTTTAAGGGCATAACGCTGATTGATTTTAATATCGATATGGCCATCCTCGATCATCTTGAACATATGCCCGCAAACTTCGGTCAGGCTTTCGCGGGTGCTGATGAAATTGAACAAGGTTGGCCGTTGCGCATAAAGCGAGCCGTTTTTGGCCAAATCACTCACCGCAAAATTGCTGATCACCCCTGACGATTGCCCAAATGCGATGAAATAACCAAAGGTTTTCAAGCAAGTCAGCGAGGCGGGATAAGTCGCCTGCCCAACGGAATCATAAACCACATCAACGCCTTTGCCATCGGTGAGATCAGCCACCGCTTCAGCAAAATTGACGTCGTTGTAATTGATCACATGGGTATAGCCAGCCTCTTTGGCCAATTTGGCTTTTTCCGCGCTGCCGACCGCGCCAATGCTTTCGGCGCCGATATGCTTGAGCCATTGCCCCGCGATCAACCCCACTCCACCGGCGGCAGCATGAAACAAAACCTTTGTTCCGGGCTGAACGGGGAATGAGCGGTTTAACAGATATTCAACCGTCATGCCCTTGAGCATCATGGCCGCTGCCATTTCATCGGAAATGCTGTCGGGCAACTTCACCAACCGATCCGCCGGCATCACCCGTTCTTCCCGATACGCGCCATTTGGCGTGGTGTAAGCAACGCGATCACCGACTTTGAGTGACGTTACGCCATCGCCAAGCGCCATCACGACCCCCGCCGCTTCACCGCCGGGGATTTGCGGGCCGTTTTCTGGGAACGGGTAAATCCCGCTCGTCATGTAAACATCGATATAATTCAGGCCAACTTTTGTTTGACTAACCACCACTTCACCAGCGGAAGGCGCTGGGGTTTCCAGATCACGCCATTCTAAAACTTCGAGGCCGCCGGGTTTATCGGCACAAATTGCATAAGGCATCACTCACTCCATCCATTTCCATTAACGATATGGTGGGGTATGATGGTGCGTCAATTGCCATATTCATAAATTTGAAAGAATTCACCATGACCGCCGCAGATTTTTGGAACAAACGCTACCAAACCGATGAATTTTTATTTGGCGTTGAGCCCAATGATTTCATCCGCGCGGTGACGCCTATACCAAAACCCGGCGCCAAAGCCTTTGCCCCCGCCGATGGTGAAGGCCGCAATGGCGTTTTTCTTGCCGAATTGGGTTATCAAGTCACCAGCGTTGATGTGTCTCAATTCGCCGTTGATAAGGCCAAGGCCTTGGCGGAAACGCATAACGTCACGGTGGACAGTCATGTCGGTGATGTCTTCGCTTTCCCTTGCCCTGATGATCATTATGATCTGGTGATCGTTTGCTTTATGCATTTTCTGCCCGATGATCATGTGCGGTTTGTGGATTTGCTAAAAGGCTGCTTAAAACCGGGAGGGGTGTTGATCATGGAAGGCTATACCCTTGAGCAATTGCCGCTCACGTCGGGCGGGCCCAAAAACCCTGATATGCTTTGGTCAGCCGAGGCCATCGCGTCGGAATTTGCGGAATTTGATATCCTGCTGCTTCAAGAAACCCGCCGCTTTCTTGCGGAAGGCCATCGCCATCAAGGTCAAGCCGCGACCTTGCAATTTTTAGGGCGAAAACCAGCGGCATGATCAGCATTCTCCAAAAAGAAATGAGCAAACGCACCGCAATGCTGGCGGTGTTCATCACGTCATCGGTCTGGGGCGTGTTGTGGATACCGCTTCGCTATATCGAAGGCTTTGGCTTATCGTCTTTATGGGCCAATACCTATTTCATCGCGATCCCTTTGCCCATCCTGCTTTATTTCAGCGGCCGAACGTTCTGGCGCGATAAAGCCCATCATTGGGTTTATCTGACAGCAGGATTGACGATTGGCCTTGGCTTTATGTTTTATTCGCTGGGGTTGATTGTCGGCTCCGTGACGAAAACAACCTTATTGTTTTACCTGACCCCGGTTTGGTCTTCGATTTTGGGGATTATCTTTTTGGGGGAGCGAAGCCGACCGAGGCTTTGGTTTGCTCATCTCTTAGGCCTCACTGGACTTGCCTTGATTATGAACCTCAATCACACGGGTTTGGATTTAGCGATCGAGGATATTTTTGGTTTTCTGGCAGGTGTTTTTTGGTCCATCGGATCGGTGATCATCCGCCGCCACCCCAAGGCTGATTATCTCGCGCTGAATTTGAGCAATTATAGTTTTGCGGTTCTCATCGGCTTGGTGGGAGTGCTGATCTTGGGATTGCCCACCCCTTCTCTTTATGCCATGGCGCAAGCCTTGCCTGTGGGGATCATCGCCTCCTGCTTGATATTTTTACCCGCGATGATGCTGTTTTTCCGAGTGGCGCAATATGTTTCGCCAGCGGTGGTTGGCATTTTGATGCTATCTGAGGTGTTTTTCGCCGCCCTCACCGCGTCGCTCTTCCTTGGCGAAACTTTAGCCGCCCTGCAATGGCTTGGCGCTGCCTTTATCATCATGACCGCCATTATTGTCACCACCTCTGATGATCAAAACACTTGATCAAATTGATCTTTTCATGGACAGATAATGATATGAAATAATTCATATCGCCATGCGGAACGGATCAAGGACATGACGCAAGAACGCCCCAATATTGTTTTGATCATGGCCGATCAATTGGCGCCTCATTTTACCGGTGCTTATGGCCATCCCGTGGTTAAAACCCCGCATATGGATGCGCTGGCCAAACGCGGTAGCCGGTTTGACGCCGCCTATTGCAATTCGCCGCTTTGCGCGCCGTCTCGGTTTAGTTTCATGGCTGGGCAATTGATCACACG
>CAJXME010000107.1 GCA_913056245.1 uncultured Alphaproteobacteria bacterium
GCCATCGCTCGCGGAAGTTTCATGCCCTTACCGGCGAAAGTCGGCAAGGTTGAAATCGCCCCGATTCCCACCAGCACGAGCCATGTGGCGAGTAAAGTCACGTCATGAAGAATGGGGTGATCTATGCGGAAACTGATGGCGATAGGCATCAAGGCTAAAAAAGCCGCGGCGGGGGAAGGTATCCCCGTGAAATAATTGGCCGCCCAACTGGGGGTGTCGTGCAGTTCTGAATTAAACCGCGCCAAGCGAAGCGCGCAACAGGCGGCGTAGAAAATACACGCGCCCCAAGCGATCCGCCCCGCGTCTTCAAAAGCAAAGAGATAAAGCAGCATCGCCGGAACAACGCCAAAAACAACCATATCGGAGAGGCTGTCGAGCTGCGCGCCAAAATTGCTCGATGATTTCAGCAAGCGCGCCATGCGGCCATCCAAAGCGTCAAAGACACCGGCTAAAGCCACCAGCAATACCGCCGCTTCAAAGCGATCCGCCAGCGCGTATCGAATGGCACTCATTCCGCACGATAAGGATGCCAAGGTCAAAAGATTAGGCAAGAGCCATGCAAAATTCACACTGCTGACGATCCGACGGCGGCGGGATTTATCCACAGGATCAACCATTATCGGGCGATGCTTTCTGCGTTGGCTTTGGCGCCGCGGGCATAATCGGCGATCATGGTCTCCCCCGCCAACGTGGTTTGACCAGCCGCCACCAAAACCTTCACCGGCTGAGGCAACCAGACATCGACGCGGCTGCCAAAGCGGATAATCCCATATTGTTCACCCACGCTCAGGCGATCGCCTTCCATCGCGTCGCAAAGAATCCGCCGTGCCACCAGCCCAGCGATTTGAACAAAGCCAATGGTGGGGCCATGGTCTGTTTTCATTACCAAACCAAGCCGTTCGTTATCGGTGGATGCTTTATCGAGGCTGGCGTTCAAAAACGCGCCGGGGAAATAAAACTTATCGGTCACTTCACCCGCCATCGGCGCGCGGTTCACATGAACATCAAACACATTCATGAAAATCGCAATGCGGGTGTATTTCCCTTTCGGCAAATCCAATTCTTCCGGCGGCGGCAAGTCTTCCACCGACAGTACTCGCCCATCGGCAGGGGCAATCACCAATTCCGGCCGTTGCGGCGTCACTCTAATGGGATTGCGGAAGAAATAGACACACCAAAGCGTTAGGATTAGCCCGGGGTAGAACAGATGCTCAGAAAGCATCGATAAAATGCCCCATCCCACGGCAAAAATCGCAATAAACGGGCGACCCGCGGGGTGGATCGGCACCATTATGCTGGATTTAATACTTTCAAAAATATGCATCACGGGTTTCCTTCGCGAGTCCCCTTCGTGAGCCTATGATCCCACGGCGGATAAAGCCGCTGTGCGAATGGCTTCTATATTCTTAGCATAATCATCAGGGTTTCGGACACCAAATACCGCTGAGCCCGCCACCAAGACATTGGCGCCAGCCGCTGCGACGAGCGGCGCGGTTTCCACCGTAATGCCGCCATCAACCTCGATATCAATGTCGCGATCACCAACCATGTCGCGCACCGCGGCAATTTTCGGCACCACCGCGTCTATAAATTTCTGCCCCCCAAAGCCGGGGTTTACCGTCATCAACAAAATCAGGTCAAGACGATCCAAAACATGGGCAATAACATCGACGGGCGTCGCGGGATTGATCGCCACCCCAGCCTTGACGCCCGCGTCTCGGATCGCCGCTAAAGATCGATCCAAATGCCGACACACCTCAGCATGGATGGTGATGATCTCAGCGCCCGATTGCTGAAAATCAGCAATATAAGGATCGGGATTGCTGATCATCAAATGCGCGTCAAAGCATTTTGACGAATGGCGGCGCAAATCACGGATCACCGGAGGGCCAAAGGTGATGTTCGGGACAAAATCCCCATCCATCACGTCAAGGTGAATCCAATCAGCGCCCGCCGCATCAATAGCCTGCACTTCCTCGCCAATCTTTGAAAAATCAGCCGATAGGATCGAAGGGGCAATGCGGATCGGGCGCGACGGATGAGCCATAGCAAAACCCCTTAGAGCAGTTTGCCCATGGCAACAGCGGTATCGGCCATCCGGTTGGAGAAGCCCCATTCATTGTCATACCAAGTCAAGATGCGGCAAAGACCACCTTCCATGACTTTGGTCTGATCCATATGGAAAATCGATGACCGGGGGTCGTGGTTAAAATCAGACGACACCAGTGGCGCATCGGTATAGCCCAGAACGCCGTTTAACTTACCGTCAGCGGCGGCGCGGATCGCGTTGTTAATTTCTTCCACGCTGGTTGAACGATTGGTGGTGAATTTCAGGTCAACCACCGACACATTCGGGGTCGGCACACGGATCGAGACGCCATCCAATTTGCCGTTGAGTTCAGGCAAGACCAAGCCAACGGCGCGAGCCGCACCGGTGGTGGTTGGGATCATGCTGGACGCCGCGGCACGTGCGCGATAGAGGTCTTTATGCATGGTATCAAGCACCGGCTGATCGCCCGTGTAGGAATGGATGGTGGTCATAAAGCCTTGTTCAATCCCCACCAATTCATGCAGAACCGACGCGACCGGCGCAAGGCAGTTCGTGGTGCATGATGCGTTCGACACCACCATATGATCAGCAGTCAGTTGATCGTGGTTAACGCCATAAACCACCGTCAGGTCAGCCCCAGATGCTGGCGCGGAAACGAGAACCCGCTTCGAGCCATTCTCCAAATGCACGGCCGCTTTATCACGATCTGCAAAAATGCCCGTGCATTCCATGGCGATATCAACGCCCATATCACCCCAAGGCAATTCTTTCGGGTCACGAATGGCGGTTACTTTAATTGCGCCGCGACCGACGTCAATCGTATCACCGCTGACTTTGACTTCAGCGGGAAACTTGCCATGCACGCTATCGTATTGCAGCAGATGGGCGTTGGTTTCGACAGGGCCAAGATCATTGATGGCCACGACTTCAATATCGGTGCGGCCCGATTCGATAATGCCGCGCAAGATGTTGCGGCCAATGCGGCCAAAACCGTTAATCGCTACTTTGATCGTCATGGGGTTTCCTTTTCCTTCAGGTTGAGATGTTCTTTAATGCTAGTTCTTCGATTGAATGAGTGCGACAGCCTTAGCGACCGCGGCTTCCGATGTGATGTTGAAATGGTCGTAAAGAGCGCCGGCAGGAGCGGATTCGCCAAAGCCCGGCATGCCAATAAACGCGCCGTTTTCACCAAGATACCGTTCCCAGCCAAAACCGATGGCGGCTTCGATCGCCAAACGAGGGGCTTTGCCCAAAACGCTGGCTTTATAGGCATCGCCTTGTTTGTCGAACAATTCCCAGCATGGCATGGAGACCACCGCCGCGTGAAGCGCGTATTGCTCTTTCAATTGATCTGCCGCTCCCATGGCTAGCGCAACTTCTGTTCCTGTTGCGATGATCGTGATGTCGCGCTCACCGGCTGCTTCACGCAGCACATAGCCGCCCTTCATGGTCAAATTGGCATGACCATTTTCTTGGCGGAGCGTCGGCGTGCCTTGGCGCGAGAGCGCAAGCACCGATGGCGTGCTGGATTGCAACAACGCGGTTTCCCAAGCCTCAGCGACTTCAACCGCATCGGCGGGACGGAAGACCAAGAGGTTCGGCGTCGCCCGCAACATCGCCAAATGTTCAACCGGCTGATGCGTTGGGCCATCTTCGCCGAGGCCGATTGAGTCATGGGTCATGACATAAATCACCCGCTGTTTCATCAGCGCCGAAAGCCGGATCGCGCCGCGCGCGTAATCGGTAAAGACGAGGAAAGTGCCGCCGTAAGGAATGAGGCCGCCATGGAGCGCCATGCCGTTCATCGCCGCCGCCATGCCATGTTCTCTGATCCCATAATGCACATAGCGGCCTTTGAATTTGCCGGGCGTCACGGGGATGGTGGTGTCGGTCTTGGTGAGGTTAGACCCCGTCAAATCGGCTGAACCCCCAACCGTCAAATCCGTCGCCGCGTTGATCACCTCAAGCGCCTTTTGGCTAGATTGACGGGTGGCCAGTTTCGGCGCGTCATTCTTGAGTTGCTGGCGATAAGCGCGCATCGCCTTCATGACTTTAGCGGGCATTTCACCAGACAATGCCGCCTCGAACCGTTTTTTCTTCGGGGAATGGTCAAGCCGTTCCTGCCATTCGTCATGGGCGGCCTCAGACCGATTGCCCACCGCAAGCCAAGCTGATTTAACATCTTCGGGCAGGGTGAACGGCTCAGCCGACCATCCGAGGGCCTTCCGCATCCCTGCAATTTCGTCATCACCGAGAGGAGCGCCGTGTGTTTTTGCTGTCCCCGCTAGGCTTGGCGCGCCAAAGCCGATGGTGGTTTTGCAAGCCACAAGAGACGGTTTGCGATTCGCGGCGGCGGCGGCAAGGGCTTCACGAATAGCGTCGTGATCATGGCCATCGACGGTCAGCACATGCCAACCGGCGGCGCGGAAACGCTGAATTTGATTCATCGAGGTTGATAAATTGGTGGCGCCATCGATCGAAATCGAGTTGTCATCCCAAAGCACGTTAAGGCGGCCTAATTTCAGATGCCCCGCAAGATCGATCGCTTCATGGCTAATGCCTTCCTGAAGACAGCCATCACCGGCGATCACCCAAGTGCGGTGATCCACCAGATTAGCGCCAAACTTCGCCGCCATCATCCGTTCCGCCAACGCCATGCCGACCGATGTCGCAAGGCCTTGCCCTAAGGGGCCGGTGGTGGTTTCAATGCCTGTGGCCATCCCATATTCAGGGTGACCTGCGGTGATCGCCCCCAATTGCCGGAAATTCCGCAACTGATCCATGGTCATATCGGCATAGCCCAAGAGATGGTTCAGCGCGTAATGCAGCATCGAGCCATGCCCAGCGGATAACACAAAGCGGTCGCGGTCAGGCCAAGAGGGGTTCGCCGGATTGATCTTAATGAAATCTGAGAAAAGCACGGTGGCAACATCGGCCATCCCCATCGGCATGCCGGGGTGACCAGAATTCGCGGCTTGCACAGCGTCAGCCGCAAGAAACCGGATCGCATCTGCCATTTTACGCGATAATTCTGGGGAATGCTGTTGGCTTGAACTGGACATCAACGGGCGACCTTTCATGGGGTTTTATATAGTGCTGTCTTTATACCATTTTGCTGGCGA
>CAJXME010000108.1 GCA_913056245.1 uncultured Alphaproteobacteria bacterium
CCATGGATCGCGGGGTGGATACTTTAGTGCTTGCCCGGAAGAAATTTCCCGGCGCGCAAGCCAGCCTCGATGCCCTATGCCGCCGCTTTAACATCGACAACAGCCACCGCGAATTGCACGGCGCCTTGATCGATGCCGATCTCTTGGCCGAAGTTTATATCGAGTTGATGGGCGGCAAACAGCGCGGCCTCAGTCTGATGATGGAAAGCGAGCCGGTCTCTGCGACAACAAACCAAGACCCATCCTCGGCTCTGCCATCGCCCAACTCTGAGCGCCGCGCGCCAAGGCCGCATCAAGCCAGCGAAGACGAACGTCTTGCCCATCAAGAATTTATCAGCGGCCTCAAAGACCCTTTATGGTTGCGATATGATACGAGCCTAGGCTCTGCCACCACGGATGAAGCGTCTTAAGCGTTGCCCGCCGCGGCTTCCATGCCGTTTTGATAGACGCGAACGAAATCAATCGGCTGAATATTCAACGGCATGAATCCGCCGGCTTGCGTCATTTGCGCTAGGATTGTCCGCGCGAATGGGAAAATCAGCCTTGGGCCTTCGATCATCACAATAGGATGCAGGGCCTTTTCATCGACGCTTTCACCCACTTGAATAATCGCGGCATAGGATAATTCGGCGATGAACATGTTGGTTTCTTTGCGTTTGGCTGAGGCGCGGATGTGAAGCACCACTTCAAAAAGCCGATCCTGTGGTTGCGGATTGGCGGTGACATTGACGTTTATTTCAATTTCAGGCTGGCCATCGTTTTCAATCAACACTTTTGGGGAATTGGGGTTTTCAAAAGAAAAGTCTTTAATGTATTGGGTGTGGATGACCAATTGCGGTTGCTGGTCTTGGGATTCAGTTTGAGCCGCGGTGTCCTTATTTTCAGTCATTGAAGCCTCCTTCAGGCATAACGTGATCGTCTAAGTATCGTTGCGATCGGATTTGTCTTGGCGTTTATAATCGCCCTCAATAATGGTGTTGGCGGCGTCATCGCCAATGGAATGAGTATTGGGGTTTTGACGGCGCGTTTTAGGCTGGTCGCCAAAAGGGTTATCCTGAGATTGGCCTTGTGTAAACCCATCGGTAAAGCGGCTTTGATAAAATTGAAAAGAAGATCGAGAGGAAAACCGCGACGCAAACGGGCGCAACAGCCCATATAAAGCGATCACTAAGACGGTGCGAAGGCCGGGGATAAAAAGGATCAACCCCATGGCATCAGTGGCGTATCCTGGGATCAATAATAATCCCGCGCCGGCCAAAATAGCGACGCCATCCGCGACATCGAGAATAGGCGGTCGCCCCGCTTGCACCGATTGGGCCATGCGTTGCATCGTCGCCCGCCCCGAAGACCGCAACAGCCTAAGCCCCAACGCCGCCGTCACGAAGACGCCGATGATGGTGAGCAGCACGCCAATTTCATCCCCGATGATGCCAAAAACCGTAATTTCTAGCCAAATGACCCCAATCATCAGAGCGAAGATGATCAATCCAAGCACGAAGATCGTCCTTTCAAGAATTCCTTTCCCTTGGCGACTTGCTTAAATCGCCTTGGTTTCCTATCTAATATGTATGAAGTCGCAACCAGAATAAAAGGTCTAAATTCTTTTTGAGCGTTTTATGCTAAAAAAGGTATAGTATCGGTTAACGCTCAATGCCCATAAACCTTCGCTCTTGAGAGGAACAAATCCATGCCCGCTGGAATACCGCTGATAGATATTCTGATCTTTGCAATTATTGCAATTTTCTTAGGGCTTCGCTTGCGATCGGTTCTTGGCAAACGCACAGGCTTTGAGCAGGATTTCTCACGCCAGCAAGGCTTTGATGACGCCGATCAGGATGATCAATTGGCGCCCGCAGAGGTCACCACCTTAAATGGTGATGGTGTCTCGGCTTTGATGTCGGCTGACCCAAATTTTGATGAAAGCGCGTTTGTTGATGGCGCGACGGCGGCTTATGGCATGATTCTCAAGGCTTTTGCCGATGGCGATTTGGAAACCCTGAAACCGCTTTTGGGTTATGAAATGAATATCGGTTTTGCCGATGCGATCCGTGAACGCCTTAAGGCTGATGAAGTGTTGTCGATTGATTTGAAATCGATTGACCGCGCTGAGGTTAAAGCGGCGAAACTGCGCGATGGCGTGGCGGCGATCACCGTTGAATTTGCCTCGCAACAACAGCGGTTGCTGAAAGCCGCTGACGGCACGGTGCTTGATGGCGATGCTGAGACGGTGGAAAATTTTGTCGATCGCTGGACTTTTGAGCGTGATATCTCTTCCACCGATCCGACCTGGTTGTTGGTTGAAACCGAAACCGTCCAATAACAACGGCCTCGTTATTTTTTGCCATGTCTTCTTCCGCCCGATCATCCCGCAAAAAGCCTAAAGTTGGATTATTCGTCACCTGTTTGATTGATGCCATGCGGCCAAGCGCGGGCATGGCGGCGTTGACATTGCTCGAAGCCGCGGGATGTGAGGTGATTGTCCCAGAAAGCCAATCCTGTTGCGGGCAACCGGCTTGGAATTCCGGCGATAAAGCCGCGGCGCGGGCCGTCGCCATCCCTTACTTAGACAGTTTTGATGATTGCGATTATGTTGTGGTGCCATCGGGGTCTTGCGCTGGGATGTTGGCGCATCATCTGGTGGAATTGTTCGAAGACGCCCCTGACCTTCGCCATCGTCAACAAGCCCTCGCCATCGCCGCGAAAAGCCATGAATTGACCTCGTTTTTGGTCGATGTCTTAGGCGTTACGTCTGTGCCGGGGCAAATCAAAGGCCGCGTCGCCTATCATGACAGTTGCTCGTCTTTGCGCGAAATGAAGGTTAAAGACCAGCCGCGCCAATTGCTAAAAGCAGCAGGAGCTCAAGTGGTTGATCTTGATCAAGCCGATACATGTTGCGGGTTCGGCGGCACGTTTTCCGTCAAATATGGTGATATTTCCGGCGCGATGGTCGATGGCAAAGCGCAAGATGTTGAGGCGCAACACCCTGATCTTTTGGTGGCGGGGGATATGGGCTGTTTGATGAATATCGCAGGGCGGTTATCGCGCCGCGGCAGTCCAATTGCTGTTCGTCATGTCGCTGAAGTCTTGGCGGGGGAAATGACGGCGCCGCCCATCGGTGCAGGCTCAATTAATTCTGACACCAATGGGTCGGATAAAAAGTGATCAGAGGCTGAGATGGAAGTATCCTCCCAAAAATTTAACGATCACGTCCATCAAGCCGTTGATGATGCCAATCTCAAAGGCGCCATGGGCAAACTTACCGGCGCGTTGCGCCCTAACCGCGCCCGCGCCGTGGCAGGCCTGCCGGAATTTGATGATTACCGCGACCATGGCATCGCCATTAAGATGCACACGCTCGATCACATTGACAGGTATTTGGAAGAATTTGAAACCAATGTTGTGGCCAATGGCGGTCATGTTCATTGGTGCGCCGATGAAGACAGCGCGCGCGAAACCATCCTAGGCCTATGCCGGCAATATGACGTTAAAACCGTGACCAAGGGCAAATCCATGGTCACCGAAGAATTGGGGCTTAACGCTTTTCTGGA
The DNA here is from genome assembly GCA_913056245.1 of uncultured Alphaproteobacteria bacterium. Taxonomy (GTDB): domain Bacteria; phylum Pseudomonadota; class Alphaproteobacteria; order Puniceispirillales; family UBA1172; genus JAGWAQ01. The sequence goes on from CAJXME010000108.1 coordinate 3,549, forward strand.
TCAGCATGGGATTCTGCCATTAGAAACAGACCTTGGCGAATACATCATCCAATTGCGCGGCGAAAGCCCGTCGCATATCATCGCGCCCGCGACGCATTTGCAACGCCACGATATTGCCCAGACCTTCCGCGATGCTCATGATCACCTTGACCCCAATCGGCCGATGGATACCGCCGAATCCCTGACCGAAGAAGCGCGGCAAGAATTGCGCGAAAAATACGGCGCCGCTGATGCGGGCATAACGGGCGCTAATTTTATGATCGCCGAAACAGGCTCAACGATTATCGTCACCAATGAAGGCAATGGCGATTTGACGCAAACCCTGGCCAAAACCCATATCGTCGTCGCGTCAATGGAAAAAATTCTCCCCACCATGGATGACGCTGGCGTGATGTTGCGGCTCTTGGCGCGATCAGCGACGGGTCAAGATATGAGCGTTTACACCACGCTTTCCAGCGGCCCTCGCCGTCCCGGGGATTTGGATGGGCCCGATAGTTTTCATGTCGTGATTGTCGATAATGGCCGCAGCACGATGCTGGCGGGGAGCGAACGCGAAATGCTGCGCTGTCTGCGCTGTTCGGCTTGCCTCAATCACTGCCCGGTTTACGCCTCGATTGGCGGCCATGCTTACGGATGGGTTTATTCAGGTCCCATGGGCAAAGTGCTTACCCCTTCCTTGGTGGGCCTTGAACAAACCAAAGACCTGCCGAACGCCTCGACTTTCTGCGGCAAATGCCAAGAAGTCTGCCCCATGCGCATCCCGTTGCCAAAATTAATGCGGAATTTGCGCGCCAAGCAAACGGAACAGAAAATCACCCCCTTAAAGCAGCGGGTCTTGCTCGCGCTCTGGTCGTCTTTGGCGTCGCGTCCCCGGTTTTATCGCTTTGTCACGGGCATGATGACTGGCGCTCTTGCGCGCATGGCGGGGCCGAAGCGCGTCTTCACTTGGTTGCCGTTTTTGGGCAATTGGGTGCAATCGCGCGATTTTGTGGCTCCTGAAGGTGGCAGTTTTTTTGACCGTTACCGCGCCTCCTCCTCCCCCTCTTCATCAAAAGGAGAGGCGCATGATTAACGCCCGCAACGATCGCGCTGAAATTTTTGCCCGCCTCAAAGAGGCCAATGCTGGCCGGCAAAAGACGCCGCATCCCGGGGCGATTGCGCCGCCTAAAAAAGGCTCTTTCAGCGGCAAGTCCAGATTGGATCAATTTATCGAAGCGGCCACGGCGCAATATGCCAGCATCGCCGAAGTGTCGCGCTTTGCGGATATCCCCGCTTCCGTGAGCGATTGGTTAAAAGGGCAAAACCTGCCCCGTGACCTTGTGGTTGCGCCGATCTTTTCCGGCTATGATTGGGATCAGATCAAGGATATCAGGCCTCGGGTTGGCGCGGCGACCACCAGCGATATGGTTGGGGTTAGCCTTGCCTTGTCGGCGGCGGCGGAAACCGGCACGGTCATGATGGTGGCCAGCGAACACACGCCAACCACGCTCAATTTTGTCCCTGATGTGGATATCATCGCGATCAGCAAAAAAGATATCGAAGCGGGGCTGGAAGGTTGCTGGGAA
>CAJXME010000109.1 GCA_913056245.1 uncultured Alphaproteobacteria bacterium
CCCCCGCCGCGTCGGGTAAGACAGGGCAAGTGCCAGCGGCATAAAAATGGATGCGATGCCCCGCCTCACCCCAAGCCTTTTCATGCTCGCTGTAAACAGGATCAGGGATCATCACCTCGGTGTGATCGCGCAACCTTGCGGCAAGGCTGATGAGTAGGCTCGAGCCGGGAGCAAGGGCGATGTCGGCGGCAGAATCGATTCCCCAAGCATCACGCATGGCCTTGATCAAATTGATTTCATCAGCCGATTGCGGCAAATGCCGCCAATCCAGTGCCGAAACCATGGCCGAATCAACGGGATAAGATCGCGGCGAAATACCGGTGGATAAATCAATCATTTCAGATAGATCAATCCCATAGGCCGCCGCCGCATCGGTGATATTTCCGCCGTGTTCCATGCTTTTCCTTCAGCAAAATCAAAAAAGGAGGCTCTTTTTTTAAGGAATTTATTGTGATTCCCACAACAAATCGACAAATATGTTATGACAGAAATATCTCATTGCGTAATGGGATATTATGATGATTAAGGGAGTCGATAATGAAAAAGACACTAATGGCCATTGCCGCATCCACGCTGCTGGCCGCTCCAGTGATGGCTGATGAAGTCAAACTGGGTATTATTCTTGGTTTCACAGGACCGATTGAATCGCTGACGCCAGACATGGCTTCTGGCGCGGAATTGGCGATTGCTGAAGTCAACGCCGCTGGCAACTTCATGAAAGGGTCAACCACCGTAACATCCGTTCGGGGTGACTCCACTTGTGTGGACGCTGCTGCTGCTACGGCCGCTGCGGAACGTTTGATCACCGCTGACAAAGTCAACGGCATCATGGGCGCCGATTGTTCTGGTGTGACCACCGCGATCCTGCAAAACGTGGCGATGGCCAATGGTGTCGCGATGGTATCCCCATCGGCAACATCACCTGCGCTTTCCACTTTGGAAGACAATGGCCTGTTTTTCCGCACCGCGCCATCTGACGCACGTCAGGGGCAAGTTGTGGCGGAAATGCTGACTGAAGCCGGGTACAAATCCGCGGCGATTTCTTACACCAACAACGATTATGGTAAAGGTCTTGCGGACAGCATCCAAACCAATTTTGAAGGCATGGGTGGTTCGATCACCATCAGCGCTTCCCATGAAGACGGCAAAGGCGATTACGGCGCTGAAGTCGCGGCATTGGCTCAGGCTGGCGGCGACATTCTGATCGTTGCGGGTTACCTTGACCAAGGCGGTAAAGGCATCATCCAAGGCTCTTTGGATTCAGGCGCTTTTGACATCTTCTTCCTGCCTGACGGCATGATCGGTGACAGCCTGCCTGAAGCCATTGGCCCAGACCTTGATGGCTCCATCGGCAGCTTGCCCGGCACCGACAGCCCAGGCGCGGCTAAATTTGCTGAACTGGCTGAAACTGCTGGTTTTGCAGCAGGTCCATTCGCCGCGGAATCTTATGACGCCGCCGCGTTGATCCTGCTCGCCATGCAAGCCTCTGGGTCTTCAGACAGCCAAGTCTATAAAGGCAGCATGATGGATGTCGCCAACGCACCGGGTGAAAAGATTTACCCCGGCGAATTGGCCAAAGGCATCAAGTATCTGCGTCAAGGCCTTGCGATCGACTATGTCGGCGCGTCAGCGGTTGAACTGGTTGGCGGCGGCGAAAGCGCTGGTAACTATGCTGAAATCCTGATCGATGGCGGCAAAGTCACCACGGTTGGCTATCGCTAAAAATCACAAGAACGACCCGGGTTCGCCCGGGTCGTTTTTTATATTTGAACTGAATTTTTTTATTTGGTTTCTTTGCCCCCAACAGATAAAACCACGTCATTATGATTAAAGTTGAGCATCTCCATAAATATTTTGGCGGGCTGCATGCCGTTGACGACGCGTCTTTGGAGATTGCCACGGGATCGATCACTGGCCTGATTGGCCCCAATGGCGCGGGCAAAACCACCTTATTTAACATCATCGCCGGGGTGCATAAGCCGTCCTCAGGCAAAGTTTTTTTAGATGGTGAAGACATCACCGGCTTTCCGCCCCATGATTTGTTCCAGCGCGGCCTTCTTCGCACCTTTCAAATTGCCCATGAATTTTCATCCCTGACGGTGCGCGAAAACCTGATGATGGTGCCGGGCAATCAATCGGGAGAAAACCTGATCGACGCATGGTTTAGGCCCAATAAAGTCATCGCGGAAGAAAACATCATCCGCGGCAAAGCCAATGAGGTGATCGATTTTCTGCAATTGAGTCACGTCGCCGATGAATACGCGGGCAATCTTTCCGGCGGTCAAAAGAAACTGCTCGAATTGGGGCGCACCATGATGGTGGATGCCAAGATCGTGTTTCTCGATGAAGTCGGCGCTGGGGTCAACCGCACCTTGCTGAACACCATTGGCGATGCGATCCTGCGCCTGAATAAAGAACGCGGCTACACGTTTTGCATGATCGAACATGATATGGAATTTATCAGCAAACTTTGCGATCCGGTGATTGTCATGGCTGAAGGCAGCGTCTTGGCTCAAGGCAGCGCCGAAGAGGTCAAAGCCAATGAGCAAGTGATCGAAGCGTATCTCGGCACTGGCCTCAAAAACAAAAAAGGGAAATGAGCGAAACAGCATGAGTTTTCTTCTGGGTGAAAACATGACCGGTGGCTATGGCAGTGCGGATATTCTGCATGACTGCACCATTGGCGTTGAACAAGGGGAGATCGCCGTGGTCGTTGGCCCCAACGGCGCGGGCAAATCCACCGCCATGAAAGCCATCTTTGGCATGCTCAACCTCCGCCAAGGGCGAGTCACGATTGATGGCGAAGACATCACGTCGCTTAAACCTGAAGAGCGGGTGCTTAAGGGCATGGGCTTTGTCCCTCAAACCGCGAATGTCTTCACGTCTTTGAGCGTCGAAGAAAATTTGGAAATGGGCGCTTTTATCCGCCGTGATGATTTCAGCAAAACCATGGAACAGGTCTTTGATCTTTTCCCTATTCTGAAAGAAAAGCGCAAGCAACCCGCGGGCGAACTTTCCGGCGGCCAGCGTCAGCAAGTGGCGGTGGGGCGCGCGCTGATGACAGAACCGAAAGTCTTGATGCTCGATGAACCCACGGCTGGGGTCTCCCCCATCGTGATGGATGAATTGTTTGACCGCATCATCGAAGTGGCGCGCACGGGCATTGCCATTCTAATGGTCGAACAAAACGCCAAGCAAGCGCTCAACATTGCCGATAAAGGCTATGTTTTGGTGCAAGGCGAAAACCGTTTCACCGATACCGGCGCCGCCTTAATGGCTAACCCTGAAGTCCGCCGCGCGTTTTTGGGAGGATGATGATGACCGATATCCTCAACGCGCTTGTGATCTTGGCGAATTTCATTGTTGTCCCGGCCATGGCTTATGGCAGCCAATTGGCGCTCGGCGCGCTGGGCATCACCATGATCTACAGCATCTTGCGGTTTTCAAACTTTGCCCATGGTGAGCTCATGTCCTTTGGCGCCATGACCACGATTTTGGTGACCTGGGCCTTGCAAAGCGCGGATATCTCCCTTGGGGTTTTGCCGACCGCTTTGCTGGGGATTCCCGTGGCGATCGCGGTCACGGTTGTTCTTGCGCTCACCATTGATAAGACCGTTTATCAATATTATCGCCGCATCCGCGCGGAACCTGTGACGCTATTGATTGTGTCGATCGGCGTGATGTTCCTGATCAGCGGGCTGATCCGTTTCATCATCGGCCCCGGCGACCGCGTTTTCACTGATGGCCAGCGGTTCTTGCTCAAAGCCCGCGCCTTCAAGCAAATGACTGGCCTTAATGAAGGCTTGGCGATTAAGATGACGCAAGGCATCACGGTGGCAACGGCGATTGTGTTGGTGGTGCTGGTCTTCTGGTTTCTCAACAAGACGCGAACCGGCAAATCGATGCGCGCCTATTCCGACAATGAAGATTTGGCTTTGCTTTCGGGCATCAATCCTGAACGGGTGGTGCTGATCACTTGGGTCATTACCGCCGCCCTAGCCGCGGTGGCTGGCACGCTCTATGGCCTTGATAAGAGCTATAAGCCTTTCACCTATTTGTCGTTGTTGTTGCCGATCTTCTCCGCGGCGATTGTCGGCGGGGTGGGCAATCCGATTGGCGCGATTGCGGGCGGATTTGTGATTGCCTTTTCGGAATTGACCATCACTTTTGCCTATAAAAAAGTACTGACCTATCTGTTGCCTGATGACATGGCGCCAGACACATTGATGCAATTGCTATCCACCGATTATAAGATCGCGCTCTCTTTTGTGATCCTTGTGATTGTGTTGATTTTCAAACCCACAGGCTTATTCAGCGGGAAGACGATATGATGATGAATCGCACTTATCTTATCTTTGCTGTCATGACCGCCTTGATGCTGTTTGTGGGCTTTATTCAAAGTTGGAATCTCGCCTTCACGCTGATCAATCTGTGTTTGATTTCCGCCATCATGACTCTTGGGGTGAACATCCAATGGGGTTACGCGGGGTTGGTGAATTTTGGCATGATGGGCTTCACCGCGTTGGGCGGCATTGCTGGCGTCTTGATTGCCATGCCGCCTGTCCCCGGCGCTTGGGAAGCGGGCGGCTTAGGCATTCTGCTTGGTCTTCTTCTGGGGCTTGGCGTGATTATTGCCGCGATCATCGTTTGGAATAAAACCGCGCGAATGGGGTCATGGCGCTATCTTGCGCTGACAGCTGTATTGGTCATCGGTTTCTTTGTTTTCCGTGCGGTGGTTGATCCCGCCGTCGAAGCGATTGAAGCCTATGAACCCGCAAAATTCGGTTATCTCGGCGGATTGGGCTTGCCGATCATGCTATCTTGGATCATCGGCGGCTTGCTTGCCGCGGGTGTCGCTTGGATCATTGGTAAGATTTCTTTAGGCTTGCGGTCTGATTATCTGGCGATCGCGACTTTAGGCATTTCCGAGATCATCATCTATGCCCTTAAGAACGAAGAATGGCTGTCGCGAGGGGTGAAAAATGTCACAGGCCTGCCGCGACCCGTTCCCTATGAAATTGATTTGCAGGAATCCCAATGGTTCATTGATCTGACCAATGATTGGGGATGGCCATTGGTCGATGCCTCGTCG
>CAJXME010000110.1 GCA_913056245.1 uncultured Alphaproteobacteria bacterium
ATTCCGTTATTGATGCTGCTGTCGCTGATTTGGGCATCGGCTTTCACCATGATCAAAATCGCCGTTCCTGTCACCGGGCCTATTGCGCTGGTTTTGATCCGTTGTGCGATTGGCAGTGCGGTGATGCTGGTTATCCTCGCCTTTATGCGCAAGGCGGTTTGGCCGCAAAGTTTCAAGCAATGGATCGGGTTGATTTTGGTCGGCGTGCTGTCAACGGCGTTACCGTTTTACCTCATTTCCTTTGCTGAACAAGAAATCACGTCGGGCATGACGGCGATCCTCATGACCACAGGGCCGCTTGTGGTGATTGTTTTGGGGCATTTCTTTACCGACGATGAAAAGATCAACCGCGGCAAGATTCTCGGAATTTCCCTTGGATTGGCGGCGGCTTTATATTTGCTGCGCGGCGGGTTCAATGATTTTGGCGGGGCGGGGGTATTGCACCCGCTCGCGGCCATGGCGGCGGCAACCTGCTATGCGATTGGCGGGCTTGGCGCAAAAAAATTAACGGAAGTTTCCGCCGAAGTCATCGCGGCGATGGTCTTGCTCTCGTCGGTGGTGGTGATGCTTCCTTTTTTGTTTTTCATCGAAGTGAATTGGTCGGTGATTTCATTTGATGTATGGCTTGCCTTGATCTGGCTGGGGGTCATGCCATCAGGATTTGCATTTTATTTGCGGTATTTTCTGATCAAGCGGAATGGTTATGGTTTTGTGTCCTATGTGGGGTATTTGATTCCGCTTTTTGCCATTGTGATTGGATTTGTGATGCTGGGCGAACACGTCACCCTCACCACGCTCTTGGCCATGGCGGTGATCATCTTAGGGTTGTTCTTCACCCGAAGCGCCAGTGATTTTCCGTGGACGCTTTCCGAGACGTTTTCCCTCATCCGTCAGCGCATTAATTGACCCTGCCATAGATTTGAGGTGGCAATGGGCTTGAGTCGCGCTTATATTTCCGTCAGAATTAGACGGTTGATAACCCTAACCTCAATCCCTTGATCAGAAACAGCCCCCATGAATGATGCCTTTACCTCTCTTATCGATCAAAGTTTGGTTGCGGTGCAACCCTTAGCCGATTGGCTTGTGGGGCAAGGGTTTCCCGAAGATTTATTGGTGGTTTTCCCAATCGGTTTCGGGCTTTTGATCTGGTTGGTCTTGATGGTGATTTTGTTTCACCTGATGGGATTGAAAGCCAGCACAGCCAAGGACGCCAAGGATCAATCTATCGTGACGTTATTGGATATTGAACACGATATGCTGGCGCTGAAAAACTTGCATGAGGCGGGGAAGATTTCCACCGATGCTTATGTTGATGAAACGCGCAAACTCTATCGCCAAGCGCAGACGCTCGCTTAACATCACGCTTTATTTTTTTGACGCTTGAAAATAAGCCTTTAATTCATCTTTGATGGTGGTGGCGATCAGCGCTTCACCTTCACCTTGAAGATAACCTTTTGTCATCTGGCGGATTTGTTCTGTTTCAGAGGCCGGAGCAGGGGCTTTGAGTTTGGCGACTTTATCCATCTTCTCTTTCGCGCGAGCAAAGGATAACGCTTTGTTTGTCTGAGCAGTTTTAGAACGGCTTGATGGTTGCGTTTCAGCCGAGGCCGCTGTGACCATGGCCGCAATTCCATCAAGGTCACCTTCCACTCGCGGGGAGTGGTGATGATTGTTGGCCTCAGCGGCGAGGGCAGCATCCATCAATTGATCGATGCGCCGCATGGGAGAGGCGTTTGAAGACACCAAGTGTTGTTGCGCCTCATCCCAAAGGGCTTCAATTCGCATCAAGGCTTGGTTTTTTGTCGTCATGATCAATCGCTTTATTGGGTCGCTTTATTCGGCGGCTTCGTTGCTCAGCATCCGTTCGGCCACCCAGTAATGGAACTTATAGGTTGGCTCTTCCATAACAGGCGAAAACTTCCCGCCATCATAACCAATGGCTTTGCGGCCTTCATACATGCCTTCAACGACGCCAATATCTTCCTCGAAAACAGTATGCCATAATTCAGCGTTTTTGACGCGCATATCTTTATAATCGTCTTTCAGGCAATCTTCGGAGGAATAATACAACTCGATATGTTCCACCGTGGTGTCATGCCCTTGCGGTTCGATGATGATGTTGAAAACATGATCGCGATGAACGCCCAGCAGGAGATTGGGGAAGAGCGCGACATATTCAGCGGCAGTGTCCCATTTCTGATCCAAGCCTTCAAAATTAGGGAAAGCGCGGCCATCATCACTTAAGGATGGGTTGTAAACCAACGTGCCTTGGCCAGCAAAACCGCTTTTACCAACGATGTTGTAGTGATCTTCAAGCCGGGAATAGGAATTCAAATCTGGATGAACAAACGGCAGATGATACGATTCGCAATAATTATCAATCGCCAGTTTCCAATTGCTGTTCAGCGTCAAGGTAAAACCAGAATCTGCACCGCCATGGAAAAAAGGCTTTTCAAATTCTTTCCACCGCTCGAGCAATTCGCGATGCTCAACCTCAAAAGGCGGCGCGTTTTCATTGACGTTGATGAAGACCACGTCATGCCAGACATGACTTCGGACTTCCAGCAAGCCCATTTCAGCGGGGTCAATATTGTCGTGATGATGGATATTGGCGCCGCCAACATGCGGAGTGGCTTTCAGCGCGCCATCCAGATCATAAGCCCAAGCGTGGTAAGGGCAGGTGATGGGGCCTTTTAATTTGCCCGGCTCATTGATCAGGCGCATGCCTCGGTGACGGCAAACGTTTTGAAACACTTTAATGGCACCGGCTTTATTGCGCACCACCAAAAGAGGCATGCCGAGAAAATCCACCGGCATGACGCTGCCTGCATCCGGCACATCTTTTCCCATGGAAAGCGCCGACCATGAATTGAAGAAAACACGTTCCCGTTCGTCTTCGCTAGCGCTATTGTCAACATAGAGGTGGCTCGGAAGCCCCTTTGCATTTTCGATAGGCTGTAATACATCTTTAATTGAGTGCATCTTAAACTCCACACATCACGCCAAACAGGTCGATCATGACAACGATTATTCCAAAACGCAATCATCTCTGTCTCGGTCGAAAGATGTTTTCACGGGTACGGCCTGCGGATTTTCCTAAATGCGTCATTCGCTATCAAAACTCCGCTTGGGCAAAGCGTTTAGGCTTTGGTGATCTGCTGGATGATGACGCGGGATGGGGGGATCATTTCGCTCGGTTTAAGCCGATTCTCGGCTCTTTCAAAGCGCCTCTCGCTTTGGCGTATCACGGCCATCAATTCGGAACTTATAATCCTGATATTGGCGATGGGCGCGGGTTTCTTTACGCCCAGATCGAAGACCCGAAAACCGGACGATTGCTTGATTTCGGCACGAAAGGCTCAGGGCTGACGCCGTATTCACGCACCGCCGATGGGCGATTGACCTTAAAAGGCGCGGTTCGGGAGATTCTAGCAACGGAAATGCTGGATGCGCTTGGCGTCAACACATCGAAAACCTTTTCCGTTATTGAGACCGGTGAGCATCTGGAACGGCATGATGAGCCGTCGCCCACACGGTCAGCGGTGATGGTTCGGCTCAACCATGGCCATATCCGCATCGGCAGTTTTCAGCGCTTGGCGTATCAGGGGGATACCGAAACCCTTGAAGCGCTTCTTCGCTACGCGGCTCAAACCTATTACCCGCAAGCCCTTGACCATCAAGCCAGCCGCGAGCAATTGGCCGCTGATTTTGTGCATGTCGTGGGGGAGCGCATGGCCGATCTCACCGCGTCTTGGATGGCCGCGGGTTTTGTCCATGGCGTCTTGAACACCGATAATTTTAACATTTCTGGGGAAAGTTTTGATTATGGCCCTTGGCGGTTTTTGCCGGAACTGATCCCATCTTTTACCGCCGCTTATTTTGATCATCAGGGGCGTTATGCCTATGGCCGTCAACCAGAGGCGAGTTTCTGGGCCTTGTGCCGGTTGGCGGATTCGCTGATTGATCTCTCTGATCTTGAAGCGATGCAAAAGGCGGTGACTGGTTTTCAAAACCGCATGAATCTTGCGATGGTCGATTCTTTATGCCGCCGATTGGGGATTGATCCCCTTTGGACGGAGGCATCGCCCATGGCGGAAGCGTTGTTCAAAGCCATGCGCGAGTCGGCTTGTGGGTTTGAAGCGGTGTTCTTTGATTGGTATGGCGGCGAAGCCTCAAGACATCGCGCGGTCGAGGGCAAGCGCGCCTCCCTTTATCAAAGCCAAAACTGGGCGGAAGCGGCTGATCTCTTGAAAAACGCCCCGAAAGCGGATCGCGCCAATCCCGATCACCCTTATTTTTCCGATGATGACCCGCAAACCATGCTGATTGATGAGGTGGAAGCCATTTGGGCGCCGATCGTGTCGCAGGATGATTGGTCACTCTTGCGTGAGAAAATAAACGCTATCCACCGCATGGCTTCAGCCTATGGCGATGTCATGATCAAGCCTGAAGCCAAGGTTCACGGGTAAAGCGAATGGTTTAAGGTCAGATCAAATCGACAGGCAGGCCTCGGTTCATCACCGTCCGCAGAACAAAACTCGATTCCATGCTTTGCACATGGGGCAGGCCAGCGAGATGATTGCTATGGATTTCTCCATAATCCGCCACATCGCGCGCCGCGATACGAAGCACATAATCTTTTGCGCCTGCCAATAGAAAGCACGCCAAGAGATTAGGGATACGCACAACAGCGGTTTCAAAATCTTTTAAAATAGCCGCCGATTGTCCCGTTAAAGTGATTTGCACCAAGACCACCACATCATAATCAATTTTGGCGGGATTCAATTCCGCGTAATAGCCGGAAATCGTGCCGGATTGTTCCAGCATATTGACGCGGCGCAAACAAGCAGATGGCGATAATTGGGAATGGAATGCCCAAGCCTATCTGACTGAAAGCTGCGACGAAAACGACCAAAGGAACGAATGGGATGAGAACTCATGGGATTCCCACGAGTATCCAGACGTTCCCGATGTCCCAGTCAATCCAGCCAGGTATCAGACAACAGAGATCCTAGAAT
>CAJXME010000111.1 GCA_913056245.1 uncultured Alphaproteobacteria bacterium
CGTTCGTCTTCGGCCACAATCTGCGCTTTCGCCAAACAACAGATTTTCACGCATTCCACCAAGGCGGCGTCATCGCCTGAAAGAATGTCTTGTTGATGGGCGCCGAGCCAATCAAAAAAAGACGCGCCCCCCAGCAAGCCATATTTCGCCACTTCAGCATAGCCCGCGCGCATTTCCCGGATAGGAAGCGTTTTCAAGACATCGGTATCCGCCAGCACCGCTTGCGGTTGATAAAAAGCCCCAATCAAGTTTTTGCCGGCTTTGGCGTTGATCCCCGTTTTGCCACCAACGGAACTGTCGACTTGCGCGAGCAAGGTGGTGGGGATTTGGATGAAATCTACGCCGCGCAACAGGCTTGCGGCGACAAAACCCACCAAATCACCGATCACGCCGCCACCGAGAGCGATCAGCATCACCTTGCGGTCAACACCAAGGGCGAGAATATCTTCCATCACCTGACCAAAACAAGCCAAGGATTTCGAGCCTTCACCGCCTGCGATGGTCAAATCATCCAGCCGACTCACCAGAGGGTTCAACGCTTCTTTGAGCATGGGCAGATGATCGGTGGCCACCGCCTTATCGGCAATGATCACCACATGACGCCCTGAGACGAGCGCGCCCAGATGGGTCGCCGCATCGGCCAGCAGGCCTGGGCCGATATGGATGGGATAAGCGCGGTCACCAAGGTCGACATCAACCTTGGCATAGGGATGGGCATAAGAAGGGATGGTGCTCATAACCCAAATTAACCTATTTCGGCCTGTTCGTCAGGATTTTGATTCATCAGATAAGATGTGATGGTTGACTCTACTTTGGCCATCGCCTTCGCCAAGGTCAGACCATCGGTGTCAATGGTCAATTCCGCTTCGGCGTAAAACGGCTCTCGTAGGGCGGCTAAATCGCGGAGCGCAACATGAGGGTCTTTGCCCTTCAGCAAAGGTCGGCTATCGGTGTTTGAAATTCGATTGGCCAAGGTTTCCGGCTTGGCTTTCAGCCAGACAGAAAGAGCATGATCATTGATGATGGCGCGGGTTTTATCTTCGATATACGCGCCGCCACCGGTGGACAAAATGATCGGTTTTCCGCCGATCAGACGGCCGATTTCACGCGCCTCAATCTCACGGAATTTTGGCTCACCATAAAGTTCAAAGATGCTGGGGATGTCCATACCCGCCACGTCTTCGATGACGGCATCGCTATCGACAAACTCGACGTTGAAATCGAGGCTTAATTGTTTGCCAATTTTGGATTTTCCCGCGCCCATCAATCCCACCAGAACAATCGAACGGCTGAGGGTGAAAGACGGCAGGGATGATGTGTCGGCGGGTTGAGCCATGGGATTAGATTTAGCCTATGCGGTCACGGGTTCTATGTCTTTACTATGGCTCACTTCCTTAGGTCAATCCATGGCACACGAAGAAAAGCCATGGTTTTTGCCTCATTCCTGTCATAATGATTCATCATATTAGCCTTCGATATTGTAAACAATGTGGACGCTCCTGCACTTGACATGACCATCAAAACCCTGAAACTCACGCTTTGTGGGCAGGGCTTTGTTGATAAATATGGATTGGGGCGAAGGATAATATTGATGAATAAACAGATAAATTTTATCCGGCCAATGGCCAGTCTCGTCATGGCAACAGCTCTTTTATCAGGCCAATTTGTTGCGCCAGCCACGGCGCGTGACGATGCGATTTTAACGCCTTATAAGCCTAAAATTGAAACCGCCATTACTGAAGCCAACACTGGCGAAACCACCACGATCAATACTGAAAGTATTGTAGACAACAAAACCGCCGAAGAAACCGAGGCGCAACCCTCCGCGCCGGTGGATTTAACCACGCTGATTGAAACCAAAGTCTTGGATGAGGCGGAAACAGCCCCCAATATCGCCAGCGACAACGCGAGCAATGACAGCGCCGTTTCTGTATTAGGCGATAACAGTTCAACGGAAACAACTTCGACCCAAGGCATCACCCTCACCACAACGCCAAGCGCGAGCATCAGTCTTATTCAAAAAGACCCAGCATCGATCCGATTGGCGGCGGTGGGGATTGACCGCCCGGATCACGATGGTCTGGATCGGTTGATGTGGCAAGGCAGCCGCGCGGAGACCATCATCGCCTTGCAACAAGAATTGAACGACGCGCAATTCCCTCGGGCGTTTGATGACGCTATTCATCACTTGATCACGGCGCGGGTGATCCCGCCAGAAGGCTTTGTCGATGTCGCGCCGGCATTGATCGAAGCGCGTTTCGCGGCGCTGGCGGCCAAAGGCGCGTCCGATGATTTGGCGCGGATGATCAGCCAATTGCCCCATGAAGACCGTTGGGCAGTTTGGCAGGAATGGCTGGTTCTGCACCATCTCTTTGTTCGGCAAGATCAGGACGCTTGCCGCATGGCGGCGGAAAAAGTGCTGATCACGCTTGATGCGCTATGGCACCAGATCAACGCATTTTGCGCCGTGGTTGAGGGCGATATCGATAAAGCGAGTTTTGCCCTTGATATTCTGATGGCGAGCGGCATCAGCAGCGCCAATTATGATGGCTTGATGCGGCAATTAACCGGTCAAGGCGGGGCGGCTCAAATTGATCCCGCAACCCTAACGCCATTGGATTTGGTGTTGCTCGACAGCGCGCATTTGCCGATTGATTCGGCTGGGCTTGCGGTTATTCCCGCCAGTTATCAGGGCAGCATTTCACAATTGCGCTATTGGGATGATGATGCCCAGCGGCAGATGGAGGCGCGGCGTTTCCATCAAGGTGATGATCTGGTTGCCGTGACCGCGTCATGGGCGCTGTTGCCCGCAAGCGGCATGTCGAGCGCCGAAGCCTTGACCCGCTTTGGCCTTGATGGCACGGATGATGAGATCAGCCTTGCGCGGCTCGATGCTTGGCAAGCGATTGCGGGCGAGGCCGATGATCGCACGGCGGCGTTATTGGCCTTGGAAGCCTTCGCCATTGATTATCAGCGGTCGGGAATTCGCAGTCTTGATCTCTGGATGCCGTTGATGGAACGCGGCGCTAATATTCTTGATTTGGACGGTAAAATCGCCCCTCTTTTGGGCTTTAGCGCCACGGCGCCAACGCTCTTTATGAACGAGCAATCCTTGGCTTGGAACCGGCTTTTGGTGCCGTCCGGTGAGGCGATTGACGCCAAAACCCTTGCTGACGCTGAGGCTTTTGATGCGTTGCCTATGTTGATGGCGATCAAAGCGCCGCTGGCGAAAATTGACTGGGTTCATCTTGACAGCGAAGCATCAGGCTTGGCCAATTCCAGTTTCAATTTACCCTATCAGGCCTTGATGCAAATCGAAGCCATTGCCGAACAAGGGCGGAAGGCTGAAACCTTGATGCGTGTGGCCTTGATGCTGGATGGTGTTGACTTGTCCGAACTCAGCCGCGATGACGCCGCAAGGGTGACAGGCATTTTATTCCGCGCTGGGCTTAAAAACACCGCCCGCCAATTGGCGCATGATATTTTGCTGTCTTGGGGGCTGTCGCGGCATCTTCAGGGTGATCCTTCTTTGCAAGCGGCGGCATCTTGAGGGGAGCATCAAAGCCATTGATTTCGCCCCAAGACCGCCAGTGGATCAATCTTTTTCTGGTGGCCATGCGCGCCGAGCGTGGCTTGGCGGCCAATACGATCCTTGCCTATGAACGCGATTTGATATCCGCGGCCACCGCCTTGCCCAAAACGCAACCTCTTATCACCGCGACGGCTTCTGATCTGCGGCATATCCTGAAAATATGGGCGGCCGATTTGACGGCGAAATCCGTGGCGCGGAAGTTAAGCGCCTTGCGGCAATTTATGAGTTTTCTGGTGGGTGAAGGGCAACGGGCTGATGATCCGACCCAGCATCTGGACGCCCCAAAACAGCAAAAATCCCTGCCCAAAAGCCTTGAAGAGGCCGATATTCTCCAGCTTTTATCCTGCGCTCAAGATGATGACAGCACCGATGGCGTTCGATTGATGGCCATGCTGGAATTGCTTTATGGCGCGGGGTTTCGCGTCTCGGAATAGCTTCAGCTGCAAGCCCATGTCTTTCAACGCCGCAACGATCATCTGACGATCCGCGGCAAAGGCGGTAAGGATCGGGTGGTGATGATCACCCCGGCGGCACAGCAAGCGGTGGAGCGCTGGCTGGAACAGCGCGATCAAAACGGTGAAGCGCTCGCTTCAAAATTTCTATTCCCTGATCCTAAAAATCCAGATGAGCCGCTCGATCGCTTGCGGGTTTATGCCCTGATTCGTGATCTCGGTGAGCGTGCTGGGATCGGCGCCATCAGCCCTCATATGCTGCGCCATTCCTTTGCCACCCATATGCTCAATCGAGGGGCTGATTTGCGCTCCTTGCAAATTCTGCTGGGTCACGCGGATATTTCGACCACGGAAATTTACACCAAAACCCGGGATGATCGGCTGGCGGGGTTGGTCAAAGACACGCACCCGCTTGCCCGCGGTAAGGGTGATGATGTATAAAAGGATCAGAAAGGAAATCCCATGCGTCATTTCTTAGATTTTGAAAAACCCATCGCTGTTCTGGAAGGCAAAATTGAAGAATTGCGCCATATGTCATCGGATGTTGATATCAATATCGCCGATGAAGTGAGCCGCTTGCAAGAACGCATGACGCGGGAAATCAAATCGACTTACGCGAAATTAGGCCCTTGGGATAAAGTCCAAGTGGCCCGGCATCCGGATCGCCCCAAAACCGAAATGATCATCGATCAATTGATCACGGAATTTACGCCGCTCAGTGGCGATCGCAATTTTAAGGAAGACCACGCGATTATTGGCGGTCTTGGCCGTTTTAAGGGTCAGCCGGTTGTGATCATGGGCACGGAAAAGGGCAGCAATACCGAAGATCGCATCAAGCGCAATTTCGGCATGACACGCCCCGAAGGATACCGCAAAGCTCGCCGCTTGATGGAATTGGCAGAACGTTTTGGCTTGCCGGTGATCACGAT
>CAJXME010000112.1 GCA_913056245.1 uncultured Alphaproteobacteria bacterium
CCTTAGATTCCTTGTGCTCAAGGATAAAATCCACAAATCGCTTGCTCCAACGATTACCTGCAACATGACGGTGATGGGCATAACCAGCCACCATATTCTTATAAATGATACCGTCATGCTCACCATCAATGCCGGTGCCACGGATTACCTCAAAGGCATGGGTTTTACCCAGATATTCGATGACGGTCAGCCCCATTTCATAGCCTAGATACCAACCAACAATTCCACCCAAGGTTGAACAGATAGTGGTCAGAATCGCCAGCATGATAAAGCGAGATGGCCGGGCCATCACCATCACCGCCAGCATAGGATCAACCGGAATAGGGAAGAAAATAGATTCAATAAAGGAAAACCCACCAAGCCATGCTGGTGCTGTTTTGCGCCGCGCTAACCCCATCATCTGATCATGCCAGATTTGCAAGCGCGAGGTGATGCGGGATGTCAGGGTCTTATGATCGGTCATAATACGATAACGGGCGCCCTGTCTGTACTTCTATCAGGCGTGGTGCGAGTGGAGAGACTCGAACTCTCAAGGTGTTGCCACCGGTGGATTTTGAATCCACTGCGTCTACCATTCCGCCACACTCGCGCCGCTGATTGCGAATCATCGCTCTATGACATTGGGGTGAACCTAGGCGAAAACAACCGATTTGACCAGCGCTTTTTTGCCTTTACGGCAGATTATGATGAGTTTTTATAAGCCAGAATTCGGCGCTTGATTTCACCGAGGTAATTATCCTTGATGCCAAGGTCATTGAGGCTTTCAAGGGTCAGGTCAAGATAGTCGAGCGATGTGCCGATAAAGCCATGGGCTTCGGCGATCATTTGGGCTTTTTCATCGAGGCTCAAATCAGCAACATAACTGGGGCTTTGGTGATTCATCACAAAGGTAATGGCGTTGATGCGGCGGCCCGTTTTGGTGTGAACCGCGACCGATTTCGGCAAATATGAGCGGTTGAGCATCTCCCGACGCCACAGCAAATCCAGTTCATCGGTCGCTTTGCGGGTGTCGCAGATGCGCAAGACTTGGCCAAGGCAACTGCCGCCATGATCCAACCCCAAAACCAAGCCAGGCTTTTCCGGGGTGCCGCGGCCAATTTTGGTCTTTAAGCAATACCGGCGGTGATAGCCATAAATGCGGCCGGTGTGGCGTTCGGCAATTTCAATCACGGGATTCCAAATCAGCGAGCCGTAACCAAACAGCCAGACCTCGCCTTGATGATCATCGGGAATAAGGCTTCGCCGTGACGCTAGCAATTCTTCATCGCTCAGGATATCGGCTTCCTCGCCATCGCGATCACGAACCAATTGCTGGATGGCGCCACTGGCAAGGTTGTCTCGAGAAAGCAGAGAGGGTTCAGAAGACATATTAGGATGAAACAAGCCGATAATCGAGTTGTGGGAACGGAATTTCAATCTTGGCGTTATCAAGCGCGGGTTTGACGCGGCGCATCATATCCCAATAAAGCGGCCAATAGACATCGTTTTGAGCATAAAGCCTCAGCCGAACGGTGATCGCGCTGTCATCGTAACTGACCACCAAAAAGATCGGTGCGGGTTCAGCCAAAACCCGAGGATCATCGGTCAAGGTCATCATGGTCTTTTCGGCGTGATCAAGATCAGTGTTATAGGCGATGCCGATATCGATATCCATGCGGCGGGTGTTGTTTTTGGAATGATTGATGATCCGTCCGCCCCAAATTTCAGAATTCGGCACGGAAATATAAACATTATCAAAAGTGGTGATGATCGTCGTGAAGAGACCGACTTCGGTGACCGTGCCGGAATTCGCGCCGGTTTCAATCCAATCCCCCACCTGAAAAGGCCGCAAAAATAGCAGCATCACCCCAGCGGCGACATTGGAAAGCGTGCCTTGAAGCGCTAGGCCAATCGCCAGACCAGCCGCGCCAAGAACCGCGATGATCGAGGTGGTTTGAATGCCGAAACTGCCCAAAGCCGCGATCAAGGTCACCAGCAAAATAGCGTAACGAACAATCGACGCAAAAAGAGGCACCAAGGTGTCATCAAAGCGTTTGATCTTGCCGAGGTAATTGCGCATGGCTTTGCTGATGCGGCGGCTGACCATCAGGCCAATGACCACAATCACAAGGGCAGAAAGGCTGTTACCCAGCGCGTCAATCAGAATGGAAAAATCCATAGAATTGAGTTTGTCCATGATCCAAGACATATCCATGATGGGGTCTTTCTGATGCTTCTTTATGGGGTTGGGATGGGCAAATGATTGGATCGCACCTGCCGACCTGCACCCTTTGAATTTTCGTTTCAATATTGTGTCAGACCTGATGGGTTTATTCAAGCGTGACAATGTTTTCGAGGGTGACGTCAACCCCCATCGCCAAGGTTTGACTGTCTCGCCTTAGATCAAGCGTTAAGATGGGGGGTTTTTGCGATATTATGATGGAAAGCCGAGATCAATTTTGCTACATCATCCAAGACTTTGTTGATTGTGATGATGCGATGCCTTTTATGACTTTTCCCAAAACAACCCTGCCGCATGGTGTTGACGTGGTGGATTGGGCTATTGGCGATGCGCCGCTCAGTTTCGATAATGGTCTGGCGGCGGCGATTGGCAATTTTGACGGGGTTCATTTGGGGCATCAACACCTGATCAAGGCCGCCATGGCTGATGGCAAAACCCCGGCGGTGATCACCTTTGCGCCGCATCCTCGGCGGTTCTTTTCGCCGATTTCTGATGGGTTTTATCTTTGCAGTGAGGCCGATAAACTGGCTTTTATCGCATCGCTTGGGGTGCGGGTGATCCTGCGGCTGACTTTTAACGACGCGATGCGCAACACCAGCGCCGAAGATTTCATCACCAAAGTCTTGCCGGCGCTGGGCGTTCAAGCGCTCTATGCGGGGGAAGATTTTGGCTTTGGCAACAATCGTTCCGGCGGAATGGATATGATCGATCGTCTTGGGCGTGATCATGGCATCTCAACCCATCCCGTCGCCATTTTGCAGGAAGACCAAGACGCGATTTCATCGACGCGGATTCGCGGCCTTATCAGCCAAGGGGAGATGGCGCAAGCCGCCGCTATGCTGGGGCGACCCTTTGCCATTTCCGGCGCGATCATCAAAGGCGATCAACGGGGGCGCACCATCGGCTTTCCCACCGCCAATATGACGCTCGATGAGATGACCAAACCAGCCTTTGGCGTCTATAGCATCGCCATGGCCGTGCCGGAGTCATCCGATGGCGATCAAGCGCCAAAGATTTATCCAGGGGTGGCGAATTTAGGCATCCGTCCCACCGCGCCAGACCGTGGCGTCTTGCTGGAATCCCATCTTTTTGGCTATGATGGTGATTTGTACGATCAAAGGGTGAGTGTCTTCTTGTTGGATTTCATTCGCCCTGAACGTGCTTTTGACAATTTTGACCAACTCAGAGAGCAAATTGCCCTCGACGCGGAAAGCGCCAAACGCTTTCATCTTGACCATACAGGGCTATTATCTCAATAAGCCTCAATAACCACAGGACATCCCAAGAAGGATAACCACACCCATGGCAAAAGATCTGAAACAGACTGTATTTCTGCCGAAAACTGATTTCCCCATGCGCGCCGGCTTGCCTAAGAAAGAGCCTGAAATTTTGGCGATGTGGAATGATATGGGGTTCTTTGATGAATTGCGGGCGCGGCGCCAAGGGCATGAAAAATTTATCCTTCACGATGGCCCGCCTTACGCCAATGGCAATCTGCATATCGGCCATGCGCTGAATAAAATTCTGAAGGACTTGATCAACCGCTTTCAATCGGCGATCGGCAAAGACGCCAATTATGTGCCGGGTTGGGATTGCCATGGCCTGCCGATTGAATGGAAGATCGAAGAACAATATCGCAAGAAAAAGCGCAATAAAGACGAGGTGCCGATTGTTGAATTTCGCAACGAATGCCGCGATTTCGCCAGCCATTGGGTGGATGTGCAATCCGAAGAATTTCAGCGCCTCGGGGTGATGGGCAATTGGGCTGATCCTTACCTGACCATGGCCTATTCTTCAGAAGCCGTGATCGCGCGTGAGATCGGCAAGTTTCTGATGAATGGCTCGCTTTTCCGCGGTTCCAAACCCGTCATGTGGTCGGCGGTGGAAAAGACCGCTTTGGCGGAAGCTGAAATCGAATATTTTGATCGCACTTCAACGACCATCTACGCACGTTTCCCCGTCAAATCGTCGCCTATGGCGGAACTTGATGGCGCGCAAATCATCATCTGGACCACCACGCCTTGGACAATGCCGGGCAACCGCGCCACCGCCTATGGCGAAGAGATCAATTACGGTCTTTACCATGTGGACGCGGTGGCTGAGGATTCCTTGGCCAAGGTCGGTGATCGTTTGGTCTTTGCCGATGATCTGGCCGATAGCATCGCAGAAGCGTGCGGGATTAGCGCCATGACGCGCAGCAATGATGTGCCGGTTGAGGTCTTCAAAGACACGATTCTCAAGCATCCGCTTAATGGTCAAGGCTATGATCATGATGTGCCGATGCTGCCAGCGGATTATGTCACCACCGATCAAGGCACGGGGATTGTGCATATCGCCCCCGGCCATGGGGCTGAGGATTATGTGCTGGGGATTGCCCATGGCGTGCCCGTGCCTGAAACCGTCGCCGCTGACGGCCGCTTGATGGATCATTTGCCGCATTTTGCGGGCATGTCGGCGCTTAAAGATAACCCCGCCATCACCGATAAATTGGCGGAATTGGGCGCTTTGCTGGGGCGCGGTCAAGTCACCCATTCATACCCCCATTCATGGCGAAGCCACGCGCCGTTGATTTTCCGCAACACGCCGCAATGGTTTATTTCGATGGAAAGCCATGGTTTGCGCGACACCGCTTTGAAAGCCTTGTCGGAAACCGTGTTTTATCCGCCTGTAGGCCAAAGCCGCTTGACCAGCATGATTGCCGGGCGTCCCGAGTGGTG
>CAJXME010000113.1 GCA_913056245.1 uncultured Alphaproteobacteria bacterium
GCGAGGGTCAATTGCTGATAGCCCAGCGTCAATTCATCATTGGCTTGCCGTTCGAGATTGAGCAAATCGCCCAATTCAGCCAGTTCTGCCCGCAATTGCGATAGGGTCTGATCTTGGCCAGAAACCCGCAAGGTCAGGTTGATCTGGATCAGAAAAAACACCATCAAGACGAAAATGATCACCATCAAGAGGGTGGCTAAGGCATCGACAAAGCCAGGCCAGATGAAACTTTCCGCGCCGCGTGTTGATGATCGTCGGGCGAGTGCCATGATCAGCCTTTCTTATTCGCCGCCAGCAAGGCTTCGGATAAAGCCCGCAATTCCATTTTGATCGTATCGTTCATTTCCGCCCGATCGTCTTTCATCTCCCGCGCTAAGTTTTGCAGAGAAGCTTCGAGATTGGCGATGTTTTCCGCCATTAAAGCATCGCGGCTTAAGCCATCGTGCAATTTCGTCAAGGTGGCGGTCAATTGCCGCAAATGATGGCTTAATTCGGCGCGTTCTTTTTCGCCAGCGGCAACGGTTCGCGCCAATTCCTGCATCTTATTGGCGGCGGCTTCAGACAGGCCGGTGATAAATTCAGGGCTGGACGTGGCGCGGAAGCCTTTGTCTTGCGCCATGTCAAAATGGATGGATTTGGACAGCCAATCTTCAACGTCATTGAAAAAACGGCCCGAGGCTTGCCCCAATTGCAAATCCAAAAACCCGATGATCAGTGATCCTGCTAGGCCAAAGAGCGACGAGGAAAAGGCTGTCGCCATGCCGGAAATGGGCGCGTTGAGGCCTGATTTCAGCTCCGCCATCATGGCGTCAAAATTGCTGGTGGTGGTGTCAATGCCGCTCACCACTTGGCCAACGGAAGACACGGTGATCAGCAATCCCCAAAACGTCCCCAAGAGACCTAGAAAGACCAAAAGCCCGATCATATAGCGCGAAATTTCACGGCTTTCATCCAGCCGCACCGCAACGCCATCTAGGACAGAGCGAAGATTTTGTGCTGATAGGCTTGCCGCGCCATTGGGGTCATTCATCAAGACAGCGACCGTCGCCAAAAGACGCGGCTTAATGCTCGATGCGCGGCGGCGACTCATGGTGCTCCCGCTCGATGGCTGACCCGCCTGCTGGCCCGATTGCTGACCCAATTGCTGAAACGACATCATCCATTGAAATTCAGGGATCAGCCTTAAATTTTGCCGGATGATAAAGATCACGCCGATCACAAGGGCGGTTAAGATGATGCTATTGATCACCATATTGCTCATAAAAGCAAAATAAAGCGTTTGGTATAAACTGGCGCCGATGCCGATGATCACCACCAAAAAAAGACACATTCGAAGCAAATAACGCTGTGGGTTCGTCACATCATCCTCCCTATTGGCATCATATATAGATGCGCAATTAGGCAGAATTATGGAAGACCGCGGCGCAATAGTCACGCAACTCTTTGGCCAAAGCCGTTATTTTTTTGACCGGCCGTCTTTCAGCATTTTCAGCAAACCCATATGCGTTTGCGAATTCCCAGCCACCACATCACCCGAAATCAAGGCTTTGTCGCGGGAGGCAAAATCACTGACGAAACCGCCGGCTTCACGAACGATCAGAACACCTGCGGCAATATCCCAGACGCTCAAGCCTCGTTCCCAAAACCCGTCATAACGCCCAGCCGCCACCCAAGCCAAATCGAGCGCGGCTGACCCCAAACGGCGCACGCCAGAGGTTTCAGCCATCACTTGGCCAAGTTCCGCGCGAAAGGTGGCGTGATCGTCGTCACTGCCGCGGCCTTTGTACGGGATGCCCGTCGCAAATAAGCAATCCACCATATTCCGGCGGCCTGAAACGCGAATCCGGCGATCATTGACAAACGCCCCTTTGCCCGGCTCAGCAAAGAAAAATTCATTGCGCATGGGATCAAAAATACCGCCAGCGATGACCTTGCCGCCTTTCGCCAAAGGCTTATCAATCGCGGCGATGGAAATCGCAAAATGAGGAATCCCATGGAGATAATTGGTCGTGCCGTCCAAAGGATCGACAATCCAGCACGGGCCATCGGCGTCAGTGCCTTTAACCACCCCGCCTTCTTCCATGATGAAGCCCCAATCAGGCCGCGCTTTTTTGAGGTCGGTCATGATGGTGCGTTCGGCATCCATATCCGCGTTGGAAACGAAATCAGCAACCCCCTTGCGGGTGATTTGCAGGTTTTCCACTTCACCAAAGTCGCGGACAAGAGCGCGGGCTGCCTTTTCCGATGCTCGGAAAATGACATTGATCAGGGAAGATTGAGCCATGAATGTTAATCCTTTGCGCGTTCGACGTAAGAACTGTCTTCAGGCCGAACCACAATGCGTGTCCCCGCTTCGATATGCGGCGGCACCATCACACGAATGCCATTATCGACAATCGCGGGCTTGTAACTGGATGATGCGGTCTGGCCTTTTACAACGGCATCGGCTTCGAGCACGGTGACCGTCACTTTATCAGGCAATTCGATTGAAATTGGCTCGCTGTCATGGCTGTTGACCGTGACTTCCATGCCATCTTGCAAAAAGGCGGCTTGATCGCCGACCATGCTACGGGGAACGGCGACTTGCTCAAAACTGGTGCTGTCCATGAAAATCAGGTTATCGCCTTCTTCGTAGAGGAAAGACGATGTGCTTTCTTCCAAAATCACCCGCTCAACGGTTTCTGAAGACCGAAAGCGTTCGTTCAATTTTGTCCCGTCACGAATATCGCGCAATTCGACTTGAGCAAAAGCGCCACCCTTGCCCGGTTTGACATGTTCGATTTTCACCGCCACCCAAAGGCGGTTGTTGTGGTCAATAACATTGCCAGGCTTAATGGCGTTACCGTTCAGTTTCATCGCAGACCCCTATAAATTATGCGCGACTACTTATGCGCGACCGCGATAGATATCGATGATTGTGTTCAAAAGCGCAAGCGCTTCTTCGCGGGGGCGTTGGAAGGTGTTGCGGCCAATGATCGAACCATTCGCCCCACCATCACGCAATTGCCGGATTTCTTCTAAGAGTCCATCGGTGTCTTTAGCCGCGCCACCAGAGAACACCACAATCCGCCGACCGTTAAAGGCCGATTGAACGATATGACGCACGCGATCGGCCATGGTTGACGATGGAATATCATGCTTTTCATAGACTTTCTTAGCGTCCGCGTTTTCGAGATGCGCTGTCGGCGGCTTCACCTTAATGATATGCGCGCCAAGCAAGGCCGCCATATGCGCGGCGTAAGCGTCAATATCGTAAGCGGTTTCACCATCTTTGCTGAGCGAGCCACCGCGCGGATAAGACCAAAGCACTACCGCAAGGCCAAGCGCTTTGGCTTCAGCCGCCATGTCTTGAAACTCGGTCATCATGTCAAAAGCAGCATCGGAGCCGGGGTAAATGGTGTAGCCAATGGCGCTGCAACCCAAACGCAGGGCTTCACTGACGGAACCGGTGATGGCTTGGCTTGGGGCGCTGCCGCCTTGGGCCAGCGAGTTGGATGAATTGACTTTAAGAATGGTTGGGATTTGACCCGCGAATGTATCCGCGCCAGCCTCAAGCATCCCCAAAGGCGCGGCATAGGCCGAAAGCCCAGCATCAATCGCCAATTGATAATGGTAATGCGGATCGTAAGCCGGCGGGTTGGGCGCAAAACTGCGGGCAGGCCCATGTTCGAAGCCTTGGTCGACGGGGAGAATCACCATCTTGCCCGTGCCGCCCAATTTGCCTTGCATCAAGATGCGCGCCAGATTGGCTTTTACGCCGGGGCTGTCGGATTCATAATTGTCAAGGATACGGCGAACGGTGCGGGTGATTTTCATGGGGCTATACTCTCATGATTGTTGCTCATCATTATGTGCATGAATACGCCATCCGTCCTTGCCCCGTCAATGCAGGCGCAATAAAAAAGCGCAGATTCTTGCATACCGAAGTCCGGTCATTTTCTTTGATTGACCTTGACCCGCGAATCTCTTTATTCTGATCTTGCTGAAAGATAGGCGTCTAACCCCGCTTTTTATTTTGTTTTTACGAGCGCTCGTATTGTGAAAAGCACGTAAGCCGCCTCAGCAAATAACAACAGGCCAATGGCTTTTCGTTTTGGGTGAAAAAATGTCGTCTCGACTGGAACAAGCGATGCAAAGACTCGATGCCGCGGTCAGTGCGCTTGAATCTCAACCCGCGCAAGCACCCGCCGCCGCATTATCCAAGACCGACGGCCATGCTCTTGATGATGGCCTGAAAAAAGAAATCGCCGATATCCGTCATCTGGTGGATCAAGCCTTGACCATGGTCGAAACTCAATCGCAATCTCATTCTGAGGGGGGCAAGTGATGAGCGCATCTTCAAGCAACGTCACTGTTACCATCAATGGCAGCGATTACCCCATGTCTTGCTCGCCGGGGGAAGAAGAAAAAGTCCGCGCGCTTGGCGCTCGCATTGACGCCGTTGCCAAGCAAGTGGCCGCCGCATCAGGCCCTATCGGGGAATCGCGTATTTTGGTGATGGCGGCGCTGATTCTAACCGACCAATTGTCTGACCTCGAAGAAGGGGCGGCAAACGCCTCACCGCCGTCATCTTCTGTGGATGAAGATCAATTGGCGGGCGTTATCGAAAATCTGGCGGGGCGTATCGAAGCCCTAACATCACGCTAGACGAATTTTTGATCCATTGCTGTGGCAAAAGGATCGTCACGGGGAACTTGCATCCTTGGCGTGATGCGCCTATGTCATGTCTTGTAGCTAGAATGCGCGCCAGGTGCACAAATCTCTGGGGCCATAAGACATCTCTTGGGAGTTGCCGCTGCGGGGGTTGTGGCCCTTGTATTGTGACGCCCACCTGCTTTAGCAGGCCACAGACGATTGTCAAAAACCAGCGGCATTCCGGCTACAGTAATCCATGGGGGCAGA
>CAJXME010000114.1 GCA_913056245.1 uncultured Alphaproteobacteria bacterium
GATCGGCGCGTCGATGGCGGCGGAAATTGGCACGATGCGCGTCACCGATCAGATTGATGCGCTGGATACGCTGGCGACACGCCCCATGCAATATTTGATCGCCCCTCGTGTTTTGGCGGCGACGATTTGCCTGCCCTTCCTTGTCTTTGTGGGGGATATCATTGGCGTCTTCGGCGGTTATGTGGTGGCCATTTATCAATTGGGATTCAACCCCGGCGCTTATCTGGAAAGCACGCTCGAATTTTTAGAGCCGTTTGACGTCATCCTTGGCTTGATTAAAGCAGCGGTCTTTGGGTTTATTTTATCGATCATGGGCTGTTTTCACGGCTATTATTCCGGTCGCGGCGCCGAAGGCGTGGGCCGCGCCACCACCAATGCCGTGGTTTATTCCGCCATCTTGATTCTCGTGTCAGACTTCATCATCACCGGTTTGGTTTTTGTGAGGTAGCCGATGTCCAGCAAAGCAAAAAAGCAAAATGATGTGCAAATCAAAATGCAGGGCGTCGATAAAGCCTTTGGCAGTAAGGTGGTCTTACGCAATCTGGATTTGGATATTCAACGCGGCACCTCGAACGCGGTGATCGGGGCATCGGGGACGGGCAAATCGGTCTTGCTGAAATGCCTCTTGGGATTGATTGAAGCCGATGGCGGTTCGATCACCGTCGATGGGGTTGAAGTCTTGAAGGCGTCTCGGGCTGTCCGCGAAGACATTTTGCGCAAATTCGGCATGCTTTTCCAAGGGGGAGCGTTGTTCGACAGTTTGCCAATCTGGGAAAATGTTGTTTTCCGCTACCGCCAAGGCAAAACCATCACCCAAAGCCAAGCGCGCGATGCCGCCGCTGAAGCGCTGGCTGATGTCAATCTGGAAGCCCGTGTTCTTGATCTCTACCCCGCGGAAATTTCTGGGGGGATGCAAAAGCGCGTGGCCTTGGCGCGGGCGGTGGTCGACAAACCTGAAATCCTTTTGTTTGATGAGCCGACCGCGGGTCTTGATCCGATCACCTCTGGGGTGATCAACCGTTTGATTCGCCGCGCCGTGGATCGCCTTGGCGCCACCGCCATCACCATCAGCCATGACATGACCAGCATTCGCGCAATCGCCGATAAAGTGGCGATGGTGCATGATGGCCATATCATCTGGAACGGCCCTATCCATGAGATGGATCACACCGACAATCCGATCCTTGACCAATTTGTCCATGGCTATGCGGAAGGCCCGCTTACGACCTACGCGGAAAAAGCATAATGGCGAAAACAAAATCCAGTTATGTTTGCCAAGAATGCGGCGGGGTTCACCCGAAATGGTCAGGGCAATGCGATCATTGCCAAGCGTGGAATAGTCTGGCCGAAGAAATCATCGAAAAAGCCCCCGGCGCCCTTGGCCGCAGCATAGGCCGTAAGGTTGAGATGGAAAGCCTTAAAGGCAATACGCCGCCACAACCGCGCATCTCAACAGGCATCCCTGAATTTGATCGCGTGCTCGGCGGTGGATTGGTGCGCGGCTCCGCCACTTTAATCGGCGGCGACCCGGGCATTGGCAAATCCACCTTACTGTTGCAGACGGTTTGCACCATGGCCGCCAATGGCTTGAAAGCCGCCTATTTTTCAGGTGAGGAATCCGCCGATCAAATCCGTATGCGCGCCGCCCGTCTCGGGCTTGATGGCGCGTCTAGTGATGGCGTGGGGATTGCTACCCTCACCGACGCCGCCAATATCTCCGCCTCGCTTGAAGGTGATCAGGATATCGCCTTGGCGATTATTGATTCCATCCAGACGATGCATCTGCCGAGCGTGGAATCAGGTCCCGGCACGGTCAGCCAAGTTCGCGCCAGCGCCCATGAATTGATCCGCTGCGCTAAGAAACGTGGGATCGCGGTGTTGATCGTTGGCCATGTGACCAAAGATGGCGCCATCGCAGGTCCAAAAGTCTTGGAGCATATGGTTGATACCGTGCTTCATTTTGAGGGCGATCGCAGTCATCATTTCCGCATTCTTCGCGGCATGAAAAATCGCTTTGGCCCTACCGATGAAATTGGCGTTTTTGAAATGACGGGCAAAGGCCTGAGCGAAGTGGCCAATCCATCAGAATTGTTTCTCGCCGACCGCCGCGATGATGTCTCTGGCGCGGTGGTGTTTGCTGGCATCGAAGGCACAAGACCAGTCTTGGTTGAAATTCAAGCGCTGGTGGCGCCGTCATCCATGGCCAATCCAAGGCGCAATGTGGTGGGCTGGGATTCAGGGCGTTTATCGATGTTGGCCGCGGTGCTGGAAGCCCGCGCCGGCATCCCTCTTTCTGGGCGCGATATCTTTTTGAACGTCGCGGGCGGGGTCAAAATCGTAGAACCTGCTGCCGATTTGGCGGTGGCCGCCGCGCTCATTTCATCGGTCACGGGACGCCCCTGCCCCAAAGGCACGGTGTTTTTTGGTGAAGTCGGATTGGCCGCCGAAATCCGCCGCGTCGCGCATCCGGAACAACGCTTAAAAGAAGCGGCTAAATTAGGCTTTGATCGCGCCATCATGCCAAAAGTCAAATCTTCCGCCGAAATGCCCAAGGGTATCAGCATCACCACTGTGGACAATCTGCGCGCGCTGATCGAAACACTTGGCGGCATGGCGTGATCATGTGTATGATGCCGAAGGTCGATCACCATCACGTTAGAAGCATCGGAAGTTAGGCGTACCTCCATGGATATCAGTGCATTCAATTACGTTGATTATACGATCTTGGCTGTTCTTGCCGCCTCTGGGCTTCTGGCCATGCTTCGTGGCTTCATGCGGGAATTGCTGGGCGCTTTAGGCTGGGTGGTTGCCGTCATTGTCGCTCGTTTATCGGAAGGCATGGCCACCGATCAATTGCAAGATTATATCAATGATGAAGCCTTAACGAGTTTCTTAGGCTGGATGCTGCCTTTCATCATCGTCGTCTTTGCTTGGTATATTTTTGCCAATCTTGCCGCCCCGGGGCTTAAGAAGATGGCCATGGGCGTTCTTGATCGTCCGCTTGGCTTTATCTTCGGCGTTTTGCGGGGATTGGTGCTGGTCGCCATCGTCTATATGTCCGCGCTGTTGCTCTATGAAAGCGAAGATCATTTTGCTCAGCCGGTTCTTGACGCGGCCTTGATTTCCCCTGTTCGGGTGACGGCAAGCACGATTTCTGGCTTTGCCCCCGAAGAATGGCGCGATGATCTGCAAGACGCCATCCCCGATCAAGACCTTGACGATCTTAAAGATGGCCTGATCAACTCCACGGAAGAAGCGGCGGAAGACGCCATTGATAATGCCGACGAAACGGCGAAATCCATCGGCGATCTCTTGCCCGATGAAATCACCACGCCCAACACCAACAATTAACGCACCCCTCTAACAACCCAGAAGATGCCGATCATGATCCACCCTGCCCCCCTCCTCAACGATGATGATTTGAAATCTGACCATTTCCATGATGAATGTGCTGTTTTTGGGGTTTATGGCACGGATGAAGCGGCGGTGATGACCGCGCTTGGCCTTCACGCGTTGCAACATCGCGGTCAAGAGGCCACGGGGATCATCAGTTTTGATGGCCAAGATTATCACGCCCATCATGGCATCGGCCATGTGGGGGAAAATTTTGGCGCGCAATCGGGGCATCTCGATAAATTGAAAGGCCATGCCGCCATTGGCCATAACCGTTATTCCACGACGGGTCGTCCGGAATTGCGCAATATTCAACCATTTTTATCGGAACTGGCTTTTGGCGGATTTGCGCTGGCGCATAACGGCAATTTGACCAACGCAGGGCGGTTGCGGAAATCCTTGGTGGAAACCGGCAGTCTGATGCAATCGACCACTGATAGTGAAGTGATTGTTCACCTCGTGGCGCGGTCGCATCAAGAACAGCCCAGCCTCCGTCTTGTTGATGCCTTAAAGCAAATCGAAGGCGCGTGGTCGCTGATTTGCCTGACGCCAGAAGGCTTGAT
Source organism: uncultured Alphaproteobacteria bacterium (assembly GCA_913056245.1). GTDB lineage: Bacteria > Pseudomonadota > Alphaproteobacteria > Puniceispirillales > UBA1172 > JAGWAQ01. Next base: position 3,957 of record CAJXME010000114.1, read on the forward strand.
TGGCACCCGTGATCCTCATGGTGTTCGGCCGCTGGTCTTGGGGGAAATTGATGGCGCTTATGTCTTGTCCTCAGAAACCTGCGGGCTGGATATCATTGGCGCCAATTATATTCGGGATTTAGAACCTGGCGAAATGGTGGTCATCACCGAAAATGGCGTTGAATCCAGTTTTCCTTTGCAAAAAGCCTCTTCGCGGTTCTGCGTCTTTGAATATATTTACTTCGCCCGCCCTGACAGCAAATTGGAGGGCCGCGATGTTTATCACGCGCGCAAAAATATTGGCCGCGAATTGGCGAAAGAAACCGCGATCAATGCCGATATTGTGGTGCCTGTTCCAGATTCTGGCGTTCCCGCTGCCTTGGGCTATGCCGAAGAATCGGGCCTTCCCTTTGAATTGGGAATTATCCGCAATCACTATGTGGGGCGCACCTTTATTCAACCGACCGATAGCGGTCGTCAAACTGGCGTGAAATTGAAACACAACGCCAATAACGCGACGGTCAAAGGCAAATCCATCGTGCTGGTGGATGATTCGATTGTGCGCGGCACCACCTCCATGAAAATCGTATCCATGATGCGCAATGCCGGCGCGAAAGAAGTGCATCTCCGCATCGCCAGCCCGCCCACCACGCATCCCTGCTTTTATGGGGTGGATACGCCTGATCGCGACAAGTTAATCGCGGCGCGGATGGATACCGATGCCATTGCCCGTGAGATTGGCGCTGATAGCCTTGCCTTTATATCCATGGATGGCCTTTATCGTGCGCTCGATATTCCCGAAGGGCGGAACAAAGAATGCCCACAAATGTGTGATGCTTGTTTTTCCGGTGAATATCCTGTCAAAGTCGAAACCACGACGTCA
>CAJXME010000115.1 GCA_913056245.1 uncultured Alphaproteobacteria bacterium
GGTGCCCGGCGGCAAACGCGCCTTTGCCCTGCTTCAAATTGGTGAGACCTATCACGCCAGCCGAGAGTTGCGGTATTTGTGGAAAGAAATGACCGATGACCAGCAGGCGCAGACCATGGCGCTTGCCGCGAAAACTCATATGGCGGGGCTGGCCTTTCGCACGGCGGATGTCATCAAGCAAGAACGCGGCGTGCATTATTACGGCGGGCTTTACCCCATCCCTGATTTTGAAACCAGCGCCCCAATCCGCATTGATCAAGCGCTTTTATTGGCGGTGATGCGGCAAGAATCAGGCTTTAACCCCCGGGCGAAATCTTGGGCGAAGGCCAGCGGCTTGATGCAATTGATGCCTGCAACCGCGGCCTTCATCACCCGTGACCGCGGGTATCGCGGCTCTAAGCGTCACGATTTAATGGTGCCGGAGATTAATATTAAAATCGGTGAAGATTATATTTTGCATCTCTTGGATGAGCCGATTGTCGAACAAGATTTGGTGAAATTGCTCGCCGCTTATAACGGTGGGCCGGGCAATCTGAAAAAATGGATGCGCAAGGTCAATCACGGCGATGACACGCTGATGTTGCTCGAATCCCTGCAAGCACGGGAAACGCGGTTTTACGTCAAAAACGTCATGACCAATCTGTGGATTTACCGCAAACGCTTAGGCCAAAACGCAGTATCGGTCGCCAATTTGGTCGGTCAGGGCGCGGCGACTTATGCGCCTTTCCATGGCCAGACGATTGATCAGGTTTGCTCACTGACGAAACTCAATGAGAAATGCAAACGCCCTTAACCTCTTATTGACAATGAGCCAAGGCTGACGGAGGCCATCATGACGGGACGTCTCAATGAAGATATGGAATTTGTGCCGATTGGCATCGCGGTAATGACCATTTCCGATAGCCGCACGGCTGACGATGATAAATCCGGCGATCTTTTGGCAAGCCGCGTCGTTGAGGCGGGGCATAATTTGATCAGCCGCACCATCGTTCATGATGATGTCGATGAAATCCGCGCCATGACCAAGATTTGGATCGAAGATAAGGAAATTGACGCGGTGATCACCACGGGCGGCACAGGCGTCACAGGGCGTGACGTCACGCCGGAAGCCATGCGGGGTATTTTTGACAAGGAAATCGAAGGCTTTGGCGAAATGTTCCGCTGGCTAAGTTTTGCCAAGATCGGCACGTCAGCCCTGCAAAGCCGCGCGATTGGCGGGGTCGCGGGCGGCACCTATATCTTCTCCCTGCCCGGTTCACCGTCGGCTTGCCGCGACGGCTGGGATGATATTCTCAAATGGCAATTGGATATTCGCCATTTGCCCTGCAATTTTGTCGAAATTATGCCGCGGCTCATGGAAAGAGGGATTGGTGGCCGGTCGAGTTAAATTGCCGCCCGATGCAGCGCCGGTGGCAAAGCCTGATTTCCGCTTAGAGACCGCCGCCCTTGAGGATAACACCAATTTATTTTCCACCGGCAAAAGAATGGTGATTGGCGTCGATGAAGCGGGGCGCGGCCCTTGGGCAGGACCCGTGACGGCGGCGGCGGCATGGCTCAACCCTGACCAGATTGATGCTTTGCCCTTGGGGCTGAATGATTCCAAGAAACTATCGGCGCAAAAACGCCAAGCGCTGTTCGATGATTTATCCGCTTTGCCGCCAGCGGTTTTTGCCGCATACGTGGCCTCACGCGAGGCGCAAGAGATTGACCAATGGGGTATTTTATCGGCCACCTTTACCGCCATGGAAGACGCGGTGATGGGGCTGTTGCGGGATTGGGCGCAAGATGACCTCAAAACGCTCACGCTTTATGTCTTGGTCGATGGTCATTTGAAGCCGCCCTTTCCGCGCTTGGTTGACATCCTTCCCCATCCGCCGGTGGTGACGCCCGTGATCAAGGGCGATGGCCGTTCGTTGTCGATCGCCGCCGCCTCGATCATGGCCAAAGAAACCCGCGATCAGATCATGACGCGCCTTGATCAGGATCACCCGGGCTATGGCTGGGCGGAGAACAAAGGCTATGGCACCAAAGCGCATCAATCGGGACTAGCGAAACAGGGCATCACCCCCCATCACCGCCAGTCGTTTAAGCCGATCGCGGCGCTCATGGCTCAAACACCCCCACAAGATAAAGGGCTGGATTAACCCCAAGCCCACCAGATATAGAAATCACTTTATCTTTGCCTTTTAAGGCATTGACTTTGCATGATTCCCTGCGAAAAGATGAGAAAAACCAAGGGAAATATCATGCCGGCAAACGCCTCCACATACCTGAAATCCGTGACCAATGGTCTGATCATTGGGGATTGTATTGCGGAAATGAAGCGTCTGCCCGATGCTTGCGTTGATCTGATTTTTGCCGACCCCCCCTATAATCTGCAATTGAGCGGCGCGCAATTGACGCGCCCCGATGAGACGGCGGTGACGGCGGTGTTAGAAGATTGGGATAAGTTTGACACCACCCGCGCTTACGACGAGTTCACCGCCGCGTGGATGGCGGAAGCCCGCCGTATCTTGAAACCCAATGGCGCGATTTGGGTGATCGGCTCCTACCATAATATTTACCGTGTTGGTACGGTCTTGCAGGATACTGGCTTTTGGATGATCAATGACGTGATTTGGCGGAAATCCAACCCCATGCCGAATTTCCGCGGCCGCCGTTTCACCAATGCTCATGAAACCTTGCTTTGGGCAGTGCCGTCACAGAAATCGCGTTACACGTTCAATTACGATTCGATGAAAGCGATGAACGATGATGTGCAGATGCGCTCCGATTGGACCTTGCCCGTGTGCAATGGCGGTGAGCGGATCAAAGACGAGGCCAATGGCCAGCGCGCGCATCCCACCCAAAAGCCTGAATCGCTTCTGGCTCGGGTGATCATCGCTTCAAGCAACCCCGGCGATTTGGTCTTGGACCCGTTCTTTGGGTCAGGCACCACCGGCGCGGTGGCGAAGAAATTGGGCCGAAATTATATTGGCATTGAACGCGATCAAACCTATGCCGATGTGGCGAAGAAACGTCTGGCCGCGGTGAAACCGATTAAAGATCATGATTTGCTGGCCATGCCCAGCAAACGCGCCGCCCCGAAAGTGCCTTTTGGCGCGCTCCTCGAAGGCGGCATGATCACCCCCGGCGATACGCTGGTCTGCCCGAAAGGCGAATGGCACGCGCGGGTGCGCGCCGATGGCAGTTTGATCGAATCCCTGAAAAAAGGCGTCAACACGCCGCCACGATCGGGGTCTATCCATTCGCTGAGCGCAAAAATGCTCGGCCGCGAAAGTTGCAACGGCTGGTCGTTTTGGCAAATTAAACGCGGCAAGACCACCGTGCCTTTGGATGATTTGCGCGACGAAATCCGCAAACAAATGGCGGAATAAAACCTAGCCTTTCGCTTCTGTTTTCTGGTCACCTGATGGCGTGTCTTTGAGCAGGATCAGCCCAATGATCAGCAAGACGCTGACCACCAGCATTCCATAGCGATCTTGGCCGGTCATCCACACCACCCAGCCATAACATAACGGGCCTAAGAACGAGGTGGATTTGCCCGTCAGCATCATGAAACTAAAAACCCGGGCTTCGGCGCCGGGCGGCGCCATGCGGCTCAAGTGACTGCGGCTGGCGGATTGGAGAGGGCCGATGAAAAGACCCATGACGCTGGCGGCGATCCAAAAGACTTGCGGAGATGCGGTCATTAAGATCACGCCACCAAGCGCGATCATGGCGATCAGCGACAGACGAATGGTTTTGATGGCGCCCATGTGATCGTCCAGCACCCCGCCTAAAATCGCGCCAAGCCCAGCGGTGATGTTGAGAATAATGGCAAAGATCAACACCTCAATCTGGCTAAACCCAAAGACGGTGGCGGCAAAAATTCCGCCAAAGGCGAATAAGGTCACCAGCGCATCGGCATAAATCATGCGGGTGATGATGAAGCGCAGCATCCCCGGGGTTTGCCGAACAATCTGCCAACCTTCCGCCAAACCGCCTTCTTTGGCCGTGGATGCGCGCGGCTCAGGCACATAGAGAAAAAACGGGATGAGAAACACCAGCAACCAGAGCGCGGCAAAGGGCATGGTGATGCGGATATGCTCCGACTGATCCTGATCCAAGCCAAAATAAGGCTGATCCGGCAAGACAAACACCACCAGCGCGATCAATAAAGCGGCAATGGCGCTGATATAGCCAAATCCCCAAGCAAAACCCGAAACGCGGCCGATGGTCTCGCGTGTCGAAATAGACGGCAACAGAGCATTGTAAAAGACAAAGGACAATTCAAGGCTGAAAATCAAGAGGCCGGAAGCGATCAAGGCGAGAGGGATCATCGCCTGATCCGGCGCAACCCACCAAAGAGCAATCCCGCAAATAATGGCGATGAGGGTCAGCCAAAACAGGATTGGTTTTCGGCAATGCCAGCGATCGGCAAAAGCGCCGGAGAACGGCGCGATGAGGGCAACCGCGATGCTCGCCAGCGCCGTCATCCATGCCCAAGCCACCGTGCCGCCATCGGGCATGATCACGGTGGTGAAATAGACCGCAAAGATAAAGGTGTTGTGCAATGTTGGTAGCGGCGATGCGGCCCAATCGTATAAGGCGAAGGAAAGGACGGTCTTTTTATTGATGCCATCCTTATCCATTCGCTACCCTCAATCCAATGCCCTCAATACGATGCCCTTAATGCACTGCCCTCAATGCGATGCGTTACGCGCTTTTCTTTTCAAGGCGGCGTTGATGCAAGACCGGCTCGGTATAGCCTGACGGCTGAACCCGGCCTTCAAAGACCAAATCGCACGCTGCTTTGAAGGCGATC
>CAJXME010000116.1 GCA_913056245.1 uncultured Alphaproteobacteria bacterium
GCCTGAAAGCGAAATCAAAGCCGGGCCTGCCTATAAATCTGACATTTCAATCCCCCTTCAGCATATGCAGGAATTTTACCATCGCGCGGCGAAAGCGGCGGATGACATCGCGCAGGGGGTGAAGATTTTCGGCTTTGGTCATCTGGGCGATGGCAATTTGCATTACAACCTTTCGATCCCCGATGATGGGCATCCTGATTTCTTCGGCCTTTATCCTCAATTTGATCAAATGTTTTCCGGCTTGCTGAAAGACTATGGCGGCTCGATCAGCGCCGAACATGGCATCGGTCAGAAAAAACGCGATATGCTGAAAGCCGCAAAAGACCCCACCGCGCTTGCCTTGATGGCGGCGGTCAAAAAAGCGCTTGATCCAAATAACATTATGAACCCGGGAAAAATCCTTTAACCTATTCACAGTCCACAACCCCTTACCCCAAAGGAGAGAAACATGCGGCATGATGAAAAAATTAACGATGTTCTCACGTTTTGGTTTGAAGAATGCTCCCCTGAGCAATGGTTTAAGAAAGACCCGTCTTTTGATCAATTGCTCAAAGATCGGTTTGGTTCATTGGTTGAAAAGGCTCTAGCCGGTCAACTCGATGGATGGGCGGAGAGCCAAGATGGTTTGCTGGCGCTCATCCTCTTGCTTGATCAGATGACGCGCAATATTTATCGCGACACCCCAAAAATGTACGCTGGCGATGACATGGCGTTGGCGCTAAGCCTGAATGGGGTGAAGCGCGGCTATCTTGATGCTCTCGACAATGTTTCCGCGCGGCAGTTTCTTTTGATGCCGATGATGCATTCTGAAGACATCGCCATTCAAAACCAATCATTGCCCTTGTTCAAAAAATACACGATGGAGATGACCTATGAATACGCGGTCAAACATCAGGTGATTGTCGAGCGATTTGGCCATTTCCCTCACCGCAATGATATTCTGGGACGGCCCAGCACAGATGAAGAACGCGAATTCTTAAACGGCCCCAATTCGTCATTTTAGGTTGGGGATTTCATCACCTCTTCCGCCGCGTCCAAGACCATATCTGCGGTGATGGTGGTGATATCATCGCGTTTGATCCAGTTGGCGCGATCGCCGAAGGGGGCGGACATGCTGGGGTCGGTATGGCGCGACATCACCATCAGCGTCGGCGCCTGCAATCGCGCGGCCAAGAAAACGGGGCCGGTGTCATTGCCCACCACCAGCGCCGCGTCTCGCAAGAGCGCCGCAAGGTCCATTAGGCTGGTCTGACCGATCTTATCGATGACCGCCGTAACGGAGGCTTTGATCTCTTCCCCCGCGTCTTGATCCACCGCCGTCCCTGCTAAAATAGGCGTGATGCCGCTCTCAAAAAGAGACTGGGCTAAATTGGCAAAACGGCTGGCGGGCCAGCGCTTAGCAGGTTTCGCAGGAGAGCATCCCGGGATCAACACCGCATAGGGTTGAGCCAAATCTGGCCTCGGCGCGTTCAGCCAATCCATGGGCGCAGAGACGGCAGGGCATCCCCCAATTGCGGCGGTTTTGACCATGCGATCGCGATTGTTCATCCCCGTCATATCGGGCAGAGTATGGCTGGCTTTCATTGGCACACCGACAAATTCCGTGGCCGCTGGCACGAAAAATTGAAAATATCGCCTCGTTCGTTTCGATGATTGGAAATCGTAAATACGTGTCCAGCCCTGCTGAAAGAGACCGCGCATTTGCGCAAGTGCTGAGAGATTCCAAGGTTTCGCCCGTGGGTCGATGAGGACGTCATCAAAAAATGGCATGGCGCGCGCGAACCCGGCAAAAGGCGCGGTGGTCAAAAGCGACAAATGCGCATTAGGATGCCCAGCCCGCAAAGAGGCAAATCCATCAAGCGCCTGCACCATATCGCCCAAAGCGCCATGCTTAATCACCATAATTTTTTGATTGTTTGGAATTTTTTGATTGTTTGGCGCCATTGCCGTCATTAATTTTGCCTTAATTCATTGCTATTCATCACAAAGGCAACGAATTAACCGCGCCGATAATAAAGATAAGCCCCGGCAAGGACTTGGACAAGTTCTAAACCATCTGCCTTAGCACGACTTGCCCGCTGGACTTGACCATAATGATCGGTCATATTCGCTTTGCCGCTTCGAAGAGCCGCCCCTGACCTTGCTAATAAGAAATCTGATGATGACCAACCCTTCGCCTTCAAGCCTTAAAATCCATACGCTTCTTCCGGAAAAAGAACGCTACACCCGCGCCAATGCGGGAGCGGTGGCGATGGTGACAGAAGATATGATCTTGGCGAGCCGGTTTGACGGCCATGTCTTTGGCCGGGTGATCACGCATCCGCCTCTAACAAAACCTTATACGCCATTAGAGCCTAAACACGCGCTGTTTGTGGGGCGCAATATCGGTTTGGCCAAGCGTTATCTGGACCATCTTGATCAAACCGGGGAGAGGCCAAATTGGGTGGAAGTTCATGGCCGATGCCAGGTCGCCTCGTATTTAGCGCGAAAACGCCCTAACCTCAATGTTGTTCTGGTGCTGCATAATGATCCGCGTGATATTAAAGGCGCGAAAACCATCTCAGAACGCCGCCATCTTGCGGCCATGCTCAAAGGTGTTTTTGCGGTCTCGCAATATTTGCTTGATTGCTTTGATGATGGCCTCGCCCCCGACGAAACCGCGCATCTGGTCAAGCAAGTGGTGCCGCTTGGCATTGATCGGCGTCATCAAAAACCGCCCAAAAAGAAAAAACAAATCGTCCTCACAGGGCGCATGGTGCCGGAAAAGGGCATGCTAGAAGCGGCCAAGGCCCTCGCCCAAGTCTTGCCCCGCCATCCCGATTGGTCGGTGCGCTTTATTGGCGCCAAAGGCTTCAAAGCCAGCGACCGATCCCCTTATGAAAAAGCCGTGGCCGAAGCGCTGGCCCCTTGCGGACAGCAAGCGTCCATGTTGGGTTTCTTGCCTCGCCAAGACGTTGAGCGGCATCATGATGACGCGGCGATAGCGATCGTGCCATCCCTATGGCAGGAGCCTGCTGGCCGTGTTGTCCTTGAGGCAATGTCTTCGGGATGCGCCTTGATCACCACCCGCCGTGGGGGGATTGTTGAATATGCTGAAAACCGCGCCTTGATCATCGATGAGCCTTTGGTGGAGACCTTTGCTGACGCCATCAGCCACCTGATCAGCACACCTCAGGCCTTGGCAAAATATCAAAAAATGGCGTGGAATGATTACCCCTTTACCCGCGATCATATGGGGCAATGCCTTGATCAAGGACGTTTAAGCATTGCTGAGGCCTTAAATTAAAGCCCCGCTTGATAGCGTTTGATCATGTCTTCGTATGACGCGAGAATTGTGTCGATCACCACATCACGGCTAAATAAAGCGTTATAGGTTTTGGTTCCGCCTTTGACAATTTGCGCCGCGAGTTTGCGATCATAAAGCCCCGCTTTGAGCGCCGCCACCAAACCATCGCGGTCATCAATATCCACCAATAAGCCGTCTTTTTGATCCGTGACATATTGCCGAGCGCCATCGGCGCGGGTCGCCACCAACGGCGTCTTGGCAAACCAAGCCTCCGCGATCACCGTGCCAAAGGGTTCGTATCGCGACGGCAAGACACAAAGATCAGCAATATCCAACAAAGCCGCGCGATTGTCACACCAACCGGGGAAGATCGCCCGGTCATCGACGCCCAGATCAACGGCCATGGATTTGTATTTCTCCAAATCAGGCCCGTCCCCAGCCATCAAGAAATAGACCTCGGGCAAATCGCGGGCGGCATCAAGCAGCAAATCCACGCCTTTTTTCCAATGCATCCGGGACAGCAACAGCACCATCAGCGCGTCTTCAGGAATGCCATAATCGGATTTGCGCACCGCGGGCGCAGGTTCAAGCGTGCCAAAGGTATGGCCAAGGTAAGCGCGATCAGGGCGACCAGAGGCTTCTTTGATATGGCGAACAATATCGCGGGTGACGCCCATATAGAAATCACAAGCGCCGTAATTCTTCAAATCGTAATAGCCGCCAAACCACCCTAAGACCGGGATATCTTGTTGTTTGGGGGTGAAACTGGCGCCTCTATTCATCCAACTGTGGATTAAATCGGGCTGCTCTTGTTGGATAAGCGTGTCGATTTTCTTCTTTTGAAACCATTTCAGCCAAGGCGAGAAACTCATAGGGTAATGGCGGATGCCGCGGGCTTGAAGCGCTTCGAGGTAATGCGAATGGGGGCGGCCAATCATCACTTGTTCCACCCCGCGATCATGCAAAGCCTTTACCGCGTCAAGGCAAAAGGTTTCAGCGCCCCCTTGCCCAGCGCCAGCAACAATATGAAGAACTTTCATGCTTTGCCCCTGATTAATTCTTTGGTCTTTGGTTATTGGGATGACCGAAAAAGGCCTCCACCCTTGATGCAACGCGATGCGTGACTTCATTCTGTATTCTGATATACATAAATGATGGAAGTCTCGCCACCATTAAGACATCTTGGATACCAGTTTTCATGCTCTTGCCCTTGTTCAACCTGATCACTAGAATTTTTCCATCGTCCATCACCGCGACCGGAATGGCCGCTGTTTTTGGTGTGCTGATGGCCATTGGCGTCAATGCTTACGCGCAAACCAACAACGCGCCCGTTGATTTTTCCGCTGATGCTGTAACCACCAACAGCGAAACCGGCGCGATGACCGCCACCGGCAAGACCGTCGCGGAAAACCTCGCCGGCGTCTCCAGGGCGAAGGACTGGCAGAGCGTCGTCCTCTCCCGCGAGAAGCCCG
>CAJXME010000117.1 GCA_913056245.1 uncultured Alphaproteobacteria bacterium
TCAGCATGGGGGTTAGGGTGATCCGCCCCGGCTTGGGGATAAACCCAGCCATGGTGCGATCGAGCCAAGCGCGAGCGCCCTTGCCCTTAATCTCATGCTTGGCGAAATTGGCCAATTCAATCCCGCCGACGCCATTGCGCACCGCGGCGACTTCCTTGGCGACGTAATCATGGCTGCGGTTGCGTTCAAAGGTGGGGTCTTCCCATGCGTCTTCAGGGCTATCGGCAAACCAAAGCACATGTTCAAGGCCAAAGGCTTGACCCATGCGCGCCCCCTTCGCCACCAGCCGATCATAAAGCGCGGTGGTTTGTTGCTTGCGGCCTTTCGGCAAGGTTTCATTGGGGAAGGTCATGACGAAACGGCGCTCGTAATTCTCGCATGATTTCACCGTCCCCCAATCCGGCGAAGCCCAAGAGCCAAACCGCGCGACATCCATCGCCCAAACGTCAATCGACGGCTCACCATCGATCATCCATTCCGCCATGGTGAGGCCGACACCGCCGCCTTGACAGAAGCCTGCCATCACCCCAACGGCGCACCAGTAATTGGTCATCCCCGGCACAGGGCCGATCATCGGATTGCCGTCAGGGCCAAAGGTGAAGGGGCCATTGATGGCGTCTTTGATCCCCGCATTGGCGAGTTGCGGCATCCGTTCAAACCCCAGTTCAAGACGATCGGCGATATGCTCCAGATTAGGTTGCAGCAATTCATGGCCAAAATCCCATGGCGTGCCTTCGACTTTCCACGGCACGCCAACAGGCTCATAAGTCCCCAACAGCAACCCGTCGCGTTCTTGGCGGAAATAGATATTCGCCTGATAATCAATGCCGCAAGGGATGCGCGAGCCAAAATTGGCGATCTCATCAATCCGTTCGGTGATCAGATAATGGTGTTCCATAGGCTGAACCGGGAAATTGATGCCTGTCATATGCCCCACTTCCCGCGCCCATAGCCCGCCGCAATTGACCACGTGTTCGGCGTTAATCACCCCTTTCGGCGTGGTGACATCCCATGAGCCATCGGGCCGCTGGGTGGTGGCGGTGGCGGGCGTATGGGTGAAATATTGCGCGCCATAATGACGGGCGGCTTTGGCGAAGGCATAGGTCGTCCCCGACGGATCAAGATCACCGTCTTGATCATCCCAAAGCGCGGCATAGTAATGCTTGGGATCAATCAAGGGGTGCCGCTCGGCGACTTCTTCGGGGGAGATAAACTCCTGATGAAGCCCCATATAGCGCGCTTTTGACCGCTCACGCTTGAGGTAATCATACCAAGTTTTATTGGACGCCAGATAAAACCCGCCCGTCAGATGCATGCCTGTGGATTGGCCTGATAATTCTTCGATCTCTTTGTAGAGGCTGATCGTGTAACTTTGCAGGCGGCTGATATTAGGGTCCGATGAGATTGTGTGGATTTGCCCCGACTCGTGCCAACATCAACCTGTGGTTAATTCATCACGCTCCACCAAGACCACGTCTTTCCAGCCGAATTTGGCCAAGTGAAAGAGAATGGAACAGCCGACCACGCCACCGCCGATAATGACGACTTTGGCATGGCTGGGGAATGTTTTAGCCCCGGCGGTATCATCTTTAATAATCGTTGGCATAATCACTTCTCCTCATCGTTATCAATCGTCACTCTTTCATTACAGTTCTTTTAATACCAAGCGTTAATACCAGGCGTCTGGCAGTTCTGATTTTCGGCGCGCGACAAAATCAGCCAAAGCGTCTTTAATGCCGTCATCCATGGGCGGGGCTTGATATTGCTCAAGCATAGCATTCCAGCGCTCATAGGCGCGAAGGCGCATATCCTTGCCGCCGTTTTCTTCCCAGCTTTCGACATTCTCGCTATCGCTGAGTTTGGGTTCATAAAAAGCGGTTTGGTAATTTCGCATCGTATGCGCTGAGCCTAGAAAATGCCCTCCCGGCGCGACTTCTTCATAGGCATCGCGCGCAAAAGCATTGTCATCGGTTTCCAAACCAAGGCTTAAGACTTTTTGATAACTGCCCAAGCGGTCGGCATCCATGATCAATTTTTCAAACCCTGTGGCCAAGCCGCCTTCCAGCCAGCCCGCGGCGTGAAGCGTGAAATTCGACCCCGCCAGCATGGTCGAATGCATGCTATCGGCACTTTCATAAGCCGCTTGCGCGTCTTCAATTTTCGACGCGGTCAGCGAGCCGCCACATCTGAGAGGCAAGCTCAGACGACGTGCCATTTGGCCGATGACGTAATTCGAGATCACCGGCTCCGGCATACCGAAGGTTGGCGCGCCGGATTTGAGACTCATCGTCGACAGAAAATTCCCCATTACAAAGGGCGCGCCGGGGCGCACCAATTGCGCAAACGCACAACACATCATCGATTCCGCCATGGCTTGCGCCACGGAAGCGGCGGTGCTGACCGGCCCCATGGCGCCGGTGAGAATAAAGGGCGTCACCACCATGGCTTGGCCACGTCCTGAATAGACTTGGATTGCTTCCGTGACGACACGATCCACCAGCAAGGGTGAGTTGGTGTTGACATTCGCCATGATGCAAACGTTGTTATCCATCACCTCTTTGCCAAAGACCACCTCAACCATATCGACGCTATCCTGCGCTCTGGATTTTTCAGTGATCGCCCCGAGATGCGGTTTATCGTTCAGCACCAGATGCGCGTGCACCATATCAAGGTGACGTTTAGAGACAGGGATATCCGTTGGCTCAGCGACCACCAGCCCCGTGTGATGCAAATTGGGGTGCATATAAGACAGTTTCACCAGTTTTTCAAAATCATCAAAACTGGCGTAGCGGCGACCGCCTTTGAGATCACGAACAAAAGGCGCGCCATAAATCGGCGCAAAGACTTGATTGCTGCCGCCGATCACCACGGCGCGTTCAGGGTTGCGGGAAATTTGGGTGAATTGCGATGGCGCTTGAGCGCAAAGCGCGCGTATCCATTGCGCATCCGCTTTGATCAGATCACCGCCTTCGCCTTGGGGAGTGACACCGGCCTTGCGCCAGATATCCAAAGCCACAGGATCATCACGAAAGGCAATGCCGATATTTTCAATCATCCAATCGACTTGCGCGTCAATCTTGGCCAAATCACCTTCATCAAGGGGATCAAAAAACGGTAATTTGCGTTGGATATAGGGTGACGATAGGACAGCCCCCTCCCCGGAAGCCGCGCGCCGGGCTTGTCGCGATCGCTTGACCATATCCCCTCCCCCCAAGAGTGACCGATGTCATGACCTATGTCATGACTTTCACGCTGATGATCCGGCTTGGTTGAAACCAAGGCCGTTATCAATCCTCGCATTAACTATTCATATCTTAATTTCACAAAATATCTTGTGAACCTTGATAATTTCAATCATTTTGATAGTTTCTATCTATGCAAAACTTTTGGACCAATCGGCCTTCTGCCCGCCATTTTATTATTTTTGAAGCCGCCGCGCGGCTTGGCTCTTTCACCCTTGCCGCTGAAGAATTGGCCATGCAGCAACCTTCGGTGAGCGCCGCCATCAGGCATTTAGAAGCCGATATTGGCACTCTTCTTTTTGATCGCCGACACCGCAAAGTGACCCTGACCAATGCGGGCTTGCGCTTATACGCCGATGTGAAGGCAGGGCTGTCCACGATTGAATATTCGATCAAAGCCATTCAAGAAACCGTCCGCGCCAATCATGTGACGCTCAGCACGTCTTCGGCGTTTTCCTATTATTGGATGATGCCGCGCCTGTCGGATTTGCACGACCGCCACCCTGACATCGATCTTCGCTTGCAAAACAGCGACCGTGACCCTGATCTTGACACAGAGAATATCAGCCTTGCCATTCGCATCGGCAAGGGCGATTGGGCGGGGTGCGAAGCCGCCAAAATTGCCGATGAAATTCTCTACCCCGTGGCCAGCCCCATGGTCATGGCGGCGGCGCGCAATTTGCGTTCGATTCCCAATTTGCTGCATGAACGCCTGATTCATCTCGAAGAACCCATCCGCGAACGCGCGACTTGGCGCGATTGGTTCAGCCATCACCGCATCCCGGATCAGGATTTGAGCAGCGGCTTGCGGCTCAATGATTATGCGCTTGTCTTACAAGCGGCGGTATCCGGTGAGGGCTTTGCCATCGGTTGGGATCATGTGGTGAGCAATTTGCTCAATCGCGGGGTGCTGGCGGCGCGGCAAGAATGGGCATGGCATACCGGCCGAGGGGTGTATCTGGTTTGGTCCAAAAACAAAACACTCTCGCCGCAAGCGCAACAAGTGCGCGATTGGATGATCAGCATGGCGCCAAGCGCCTCATCATCAACATCCGCGGCATCTTGATCACTGACCCCGGAAAACTAAATCAATAGCATTGAACGAATAACCCCATTGGAGGCATCATGAAGACCTTAACATCCCTTGCCCATGCCAAAGCAAAATTGGGCAAAACCCTCTTGGGCATCGCCTTATTCACAAGCGCGATGATCCCACAAGCCATGGCTGGCGGTCATGGCAATGCCCTTGAATATCAAGTTGGCGACAAAACCTTTTCCGCCCATGTGGAAAAAGCCGCTTCTGCCCCCAAAGGCACGATTTACATTGTCCATGACTGGAATGGTCTGGATGATTATGAAAAAACACGCGCCGCGATGCTGGCGGAACAAGGCTATAACGCGGTCGCCATTGATCTCTTTGGCGTCGATGCGAAACTCGAAGGCCGCGATGATTACCGCCGTGAAACCGGTGCGCTTTATAAGGATCGCGGGGAATTTCGCGCTCGTCTTGCCGCCG
>CAJXME010000118.1 GCA_913056245.1 uncultured Alphaproteobacteria bacterium
CTTGAATTTGAATCCTATAATTTGTCCTTAGCGCAAGATTTCCAAAAATTGAACAAGAGAGCCTTTGATTACAATGAATTGCCGATCAGCACCTTGCTTGCGGGGCAATCGAGCAATGACCATTATTCGCGCGAAATGCGCGCCGAAGGTCACTATCGCCTCGCCTCGCCCTTGCTGGGTCTATCGCTGGTCATGATTGGTGTGGTGGCGGTGTTGCGCAGCCCTTATCGGCGAAGCGACAATTGGAAAAACATTCTGACAGGCTCGGCGATTTCCATCGTCTTTGAATTGCTGGTCATCACCTTCCGCGGATTGACCGTTGATCATCCCGCGATTTTCCCATTGATGTATATCATGGCGGGCGGCCCGGCAATCCTTGGCCTTTATCTGCTTCGCCTCAAGTCCAAAACCGTGAAGGTATCCCCCGCATGAACCGCGCGCGCATTTCCTTTACTTTGATGCTTTATATGATGCGGCATCTGGCCTTGCGTGTAACAGCGTCTGTTTTTGCCATTGTGATGATTGTGGCGATTATCGACACGGCTGAATTGTTCCGCCGGGTATCCAATAAAGAAGCCATTTCTTCATTGACCGTGCTGATGATGGAAGCGGTGAAACTGCCCTCCACCCTGCCCACGTTGATTCCCTTTGGGCTGTTGATCGGGCTTATTATCAGTTTTCAAAAACTGCGGTCATCCAACGAGATTGTGATCGCCCGCACCAATGGATTGTCCCTCCTTAAGATCACCACGGGACCGATTGTCTTTGTCTTGCTTTTATCAATGATGGTGCTGGTGATCATTGACCCTATCGCTTCCGCCACACGCAAACGTTTTGAGCAACTCGAAGAAAATCTATTTGGGGGCAATGGCCGCAATTTGACTGTTTCCACTGAAGGCATTTGGTTCCGCGATCGCAATTCCACGATCAATATGATCATCCATGGTGAGGGGATCGACACCGATAACCTCGAATTGATTGATCCGCTGATCTATACCTTTGATGGCGATAACAAACTGATTTCGCGGTTTTATCCCGACAGCCTGATCCTTCAGGAAGGGTATTGGGAAATCAAGGGCGGGCATATGCTGGACCAAAGCGCCCAAGTCCGAGATGTGACCCTCACCCGCATCCGATCATCGCTCAGCCAACGTGACCTGACCCATTCCAACAAACGCCCTGAGACCATCCCGCTGTTTGAATTATGGGGATATATCGATGTCTTGGAAAAAGCCGGTCTGCCAAGCCTTGCCCATCTGTCCTATCTTTATTATCAGATTTCCACGCCTTTTGTGTTTATTGGGATGGTCTTGATCGTCAGCCGCTTCACCCTCAGCCTAACAGAACGCACCGGCTGGCGGCATGTGGTGATTTTTACCGTCACCCTAGGACTAGGGTTTTATTTTCTCAAAGATGTGCTCTATGTTATGGGTGCTTCGGGAAGAATACACCCGCTTATCGCTGGCTTTGCGCCCGCGATCTTAATGATCATCATGGGCATGGGGCTTTTGATCCGAGCTGAGGAACGCTGACGTGACAACATTTCCAATCCATCGCTTGCTGTTTGTTTTTGCGCTGACCATTGTGAGTTTGATTGCGCCGCGCCCTGACGCGCTGGCGAAATCCATTTCCGTCTTGGCCGTGGTGGATGGCAACCCAATCACCAGCATTGATTTTGAAGAGCGGCGGAATTTTCTGGTCAAAACAACGGGCATCAGCGACACCGCCGAAACCAAAGATCAAATTGACAGCGATGTTCTGCAAATGCTGATCGATGACATGATCAAGATCAAAGAAGGCCTTAGCCTTGGCAATAATATTGAGGCTATTGCCCGGCAACGCGCGCGCGAATTGGTGATGCAATCCTTCTCCCAAAACGGGGAAGACCCCATCGAAGTCATGGAAAGATTGGGCATTGACCCAGCCGTCGCCGAGGAAAAGTTTTTGGCCGATGTCCTATGGGCATCCACCATTCAATCGGTCTATGCCAAACAATTTTCCAGCACCCAAGACGAAGCCGAAAAAGAATTAGAGCGGATCAAACAGAATATTAAAAAACCCCACGCGGATATTGATGAAATCATCCTTCTGCCTGAACCCAAGCGCAGTTTCGCGGAAACCAAAAAACTCGCTGAGCAAATCCACGCCGCGTTGTTAAAAGGCGCGGATTTTGGGCGAATTGCTCAACAATATTCCGCCTCCGGCTCATCACGGCAAGGCGGTAAATTAGGCTGGGTCTTGATCGATCGCCTGCCAGAGAAAGTGCGTAATGTGATCAGCGACGCGCCAACCGGCACCATCACCGCGCCGGTTGAAATCGACGGCTCGATTGCCATTTTCCGTGTCAAAAGCCGCCGCGTTGACGGCAATGTCGATCCGTTAGAGGCCAAAGTGACGATCCTTCGTCTTGTCAAGCCGATGGATATGAACCCCGAAAACAACGCCAATATCATGGCGGCGCGGGATCAATTGGCAAGCGAACTGGAATCGATTTACACCTGTGATGATTTTGCTAAACTTCACAACCAATTGGGGTCAGGCATCAATCCGCAATTTGCCACGATTACGCTCGGCGAACTTCCGCAACAATTGCAGCAGATTATCGCCCCGCTCAACACCAATGAAAAAAGCGATGTGATCAATTTTGTTGAAGGGTTGGTGGCCTTTATGGTTTGCGACAAAGCCCTGCCAACCGTGCTTTTGCCTGAACTCCAGGATATCGAGGTCAGCATCCGCAATAAATATTTCACCACTTTATCGGCGCGTCATCTGTCTCGTCTTCGCAAAAAGGCGATCATTTCCTATCAGGATGAAAACTGATGCGCCCACAACGCCTCATTGTTTCCCCCGGGGAGCCGGGCGGCATTGGCGGCGAGATTCTCGTTGATGCCGCTTATCACGGCGCCAGCCCTCTTGTGACGATTGACGACCCCGACCGGTTAAGCGCGATCGCCAAAGCCAAAAAACTGCCGCTCAAAATAGCGGTGGTGGATGATCTTGACGCCGCCGATGGGCTTTCCAGCGATACGCTGGCGGTTCTGCCGATCACATGGGCTGAGACGCCAAAGCCGGGTCATGCTTCCGTCGCCAATGCCCCGCAAGTGATTGAGGCTATTCGCAAAGCGGCAGGCTATGCGCAACAAGGCTTGGTGAAGGGGTTGGTGACCAACCCGATCCAGAAATCAACCCTTTATGCGGCGGGGTTTGCAAGCCCGGGGCATACGGAATTTCTCGGCGAATTGGACGGCCCTCATGCTTATCCGGTGATGATGCTGGCTTGCAAAGACTTGAAAGCCGTTCCGCTGACAGCGCATATCCCTTTGAAAGACGTGGCGCCAGCCATCAGCGAAGATCGCATCATCCGTGTCGCCAGCATTCTTGATGACGCTTTGCGGCGTGATTTCGGCATGGTATCGCCGCGCATCACCGTGGCTGGTCTGAACCCTCACGCGGGCGAAAACGGCACGATCGGCCAAGAAGAGACCACCATCATCGCGCCGGCGGTCACGAAACTAAAAGCCATGGGGGTTAATATCACAGGCCCTGTTTCCGCCGACACTTTGTTCCATGACGAACGGCGGCAAGATTATGACGCGGTGATCGCGATGTATCATGACCAAGCGCTGATCCCTGTTAAAACCCTCGATTTTCATGGCGGGGTCAATGTGACCTTAGGGTTAAGTTATATCCGCACCAGCCCTGATCATGGCACAGCGCTGGATCAAGCGGGGCAATATACGGCAAACCCTCGCTCATTGATGGCGGCGATCACCATGGCGGAACAAATGGCCGCAGAACGGCGCAGTCATCATGCCTAATCGCACTGAGCCTGATCACATTAAGCCTGATCGCATTGATGCCCTGCCGCCCTTGCGCGATGTTATCCGTGATTATGGGCTTGATGCGAAGAAAAGCCTTGGCCAGAATTTCCTTTTTGACTTGAATTTGACCGGCCGGATTGCCCGCGCCGCGATGCCTCTTGACGGCACGGTGATTGAAATTGGCCCCGGCCCGGGTGGCCTCACGCGCGCGCTACTGATGGCAGGGGCGGAACAGGTTATCGCTATTGAAAAGGATCGGCGGGCGATTGACGCGTTGGGATCGCTGGTGGTCGCCGCCGAAGGAAGCCTTCAAATCATCGAAGCCGATGCCCTTGAGGTTGATATCAAATCACTTGGGCCTGCGGGCGGCAAAAAACAGATTGTCGCCAATCTTCCCTATAATATTGCCACAGGCTTGCTGTTGAATTGGCTGGATGATGCGGATCACCTTGATGGCCTGACCTTGATGTTCCAACGGGAAGTCGGCCAACGCATCACCGCGGAGCCCGGCACGTCAGCCTATGGGCGTTTGGCGGTGATGGCGCAATGGCTTTGCGATGTCCGCAGTTTATTTGATATCCCGCCGCAGGCGTTTGTCCCGCCTCCGAAAGTGACGTCTAGCGTGGTGCAATTAAGCCCCCGCCCCGCGCCGCTAGCCCCTGCCGATAAAACCTGCCTTGAAGACGTGACCCGCGCGCTTTTTGGTCAACGCCGCAAAATGCTGCGGTCATCGATCAAAACCTTGAAAACAGAGGGTTTGTTGGAAGGGTTATCGCTGACAGGCAATGAACGCCCTGAAACCTTAGCGGTGGAAGATTTCTGCGCGATCGCGGAAGCCTTGCGGCGGGCGCAGCAGGGTTAATCCCGAAGTTTCTCTGTCTTGATTAATGCCCATCGCGCAGGCTTTTGACAAATTCCGTCAGCCC
>CAJXME010000119.1 GCA_913056245.1 uncultured Alphaproteobacteria bacterium
GCCTGGGTGTAGTTCTCGATTGAACTGAAGGCATTGAAATACACAATGTCGTCTGAACGAGGCACGTTCTTCGACAACTCCACTGACAACAGTGAACCTGTTGCAACAGAAGCAATCTCTTCATCAAAAGCCAATGATGTATTGGCCCGAACGGCAAGTGCGTAGTGACCAAGTCGCTGAATGATCGCCACACCATGATAAAAGGCATCGCCATTGCCATCGGGCAGACCGCTGAAAACATCGAAGGCGTCGCCATTGTGGTGATTTCCACGGCCATCAAGAAAGATAACCCTGAAGTGGTTGAAGCCCGGCGGCGGTTTTTACCGATTGTCCATCGCGCGGAAATGCTGGGCGAATTGATGCGCTTGCGCTGGTCGGTTGCGATCGCTGGCACCCATGGCAAAACCACCACCACCTCATTGGTCGCCACGCTGTTAGACGCGGGCGGCATTGACCCCACGGTCATCAATGGCGGGATTATCACCGGCTGGGGCAGCAATGCTCGCCTTGGCGGCAGCGATTGGATGGTGGTGGAAGCCGATGAAAGCGATGGCTCTTTTTCCCGCCTTAACCCCACCGTGGCGGTGGTCACCAATATTGACCCCGAACATCTCGACCATCATGGCAGTTTCGATAATCTGAAGACCGCGTTTCGTCAGTTTGTGGCTTCGATCCCATTTTACGGCTTTGCGACGCTTTGCATTGATCACCCGGTGGTGCAACGGATGATCCCTGAAATTTCAGAACGCCGGATTATCACCTATGGCCTTTCCGCTAGTGCCGATGTGCGGGCGCTCAACTTGACGGCGGATGAACACGGGATGCGGTTTGATCTCTCACTGTCGAGCCGCATGACCAACGGCATTGGCAGTAAGGAAAGCCTGTTTAAGGCGATTACTTTTCCCATGCTTGGTGAGCATAATGTGCTCAATTGTTTGGCGGCGATCAGCGTTGCGCTTGAAATGGGCGTCACCATTGATGCCATCCGCGAAGGCCTATCAAAGTTCCGAGGGGTTGGCCGCCGCTTTGATTACAAAGGCTCGGCTGGCGGCATCATGGTGATTGACGATTACGGTCATCACCCCGTTGAAATTCAAGCGGCGTTGAACGCTGCCCGTATGCTGAAGCCTGACCATCAAGTCATCGCCGTCATGCAGCCGCATCGCTATTCACGGTTGCACGATCTCTTTGCCGATTTTTGCGGCTGTTTCAATGACGCCGATCATGTCTTGGTGGCGGATGTCTATAGCGCGGGCGAAGACCCCATCGCTGGTGCGGATCGCGATTCCTTGGTGGCGGGCTTGCAAGCCCATGGTCACCCCTCGCCGATCGCCCTTGAAGCGCCAGAAACACTCGCAGAACAAGTCCTTACCATCGCCAAGCCCGGGGATGTGGTGATCTGCCTTGGGGCGGGGAGCAGCACCCATTGGGCCGCCGCTTTGCCCGATCAACTGGCGGAAATCATCGGCGAAAACACCCAAGATGAACAGGAGGCTAGCTATGTCTAACCTCCTCGCAAGACTACCAAAAACGCGCGGTGAATTGCGCGAGAATGTCTCTATGGCCAAGCATACTTGGTTTGGGGTTGGCGGCTGTGCTGACGTGATGTTCAGCCCCCAAGACCAAGAGGATTTGGCCGAGTTCTTGGCGCAGCTCGACCCCGCGATTCCGGTTTATCCCGTTGGCGCGGGATCAAACCTCTTGGTTCGTGATGGCGGGATTGATGGTGTTGTCATCAACATGACCACGCATATGAACACGATCAAACAAGATGGCGACACGTTGATCGTTGGCGCTGGCCTTCATGATGCTGATGTGGCGCGCGCGGCGGCAAAACGCGGCCTTGCTGGTCTTGAGTTTTTGATTGGCATCCCCGGAACAATCGGTGGCGGCTTGCGGATGAACGCTGGCGCCTATGGCCGTGAGTTCAAAGATATTGTTATCGAAGCCGAAGCCATTGACCGCCACGGAAATCATCATCGCGCCACGCCTCAAGACATGGGGATGGCGTATCGCTATAGCGACGCCCCACTGGATTGGATTTTCACCCAAGCCACCCTTAAAGCACAGCCCGGCGATACCGCCGATATTCGCGTAAAGATGAAAGAGATCGTCAGCAACCGCGCCGATGCTCAGCCCCGCGGTGTTCGCACCGGCGGGTCGACCTTCGCCAATCCCGATGGCCATAAAGCGTGGCAATTGATCGATCAGGCTGGTTTCCGCGGCAAGAGTGAAGGTGAAGCTATGGTGTCCGATAAGCATTGCAATTTTCTGATTAATAAAGGCAAAGCCAGCGCCAGTGATCTTGAAACCCTTGGTGAAAATGTCCGCGCGGCGGTGAAAGCCAAGGATGGCATTGATCTGCGCTGGGAAATTCGCCGCATCGGGAAAACTCACCCCATCACAGGAGGCTCCCATGACTGATCGTTCGGGATTGACCTTAATTTTGATGGGCGGTTGGACCGCGGAATCCGATGTCTCGCGCTCTTCCGGCAAAGCCTGTTGCGAAAGCGCACTCCGCATGGGTTGGCAAGCCGAATGCCTCGAAGTTGATCGCAACATCGCCGCCACCTTGATCGAACGCAAACCCAAGCGTGTGTTCAACGCGCTCCATGGGCAAATTGGCGAGGATGGCAATATCCAAGGCCTGCTGAACCTCTTGAACATCCCCTATACCCATAGCGGCCTCTTGGCCTCTGCCATCGCCATGGATAAACCCACCACCAAAGCGGTTCTGCGTCCCCATGGCATCCAATTCCCTGATGATCTGACCATGGTCTTCAACGGCGATGATATCCGCATTGATTATGACGGGCCGGTGGTCATCAAGCCGCGCAATGACGGCAGTTCAATTGGCGTGATGCTGATCGAAGACACAAACAATATTCCGGGCTATAGCACATGGCCGGGGGCGCCTGCTTTGATGGCAGAGCCGATGATCCCCGGGCGTGAATTGACGGTTGCGGTGCTTAATGGCGAAGCCCTGACCGTTACGGAAATCACCCAGCAAAACCAATTTTATGATTACGAAGCCAAATACGCAGCCGGCGGCTCACAGCATCAATTGCCCGCCGATGTGCCGCAAGATGTCGCGGATCAAGTCATGGCTTGGGCGGCCACGGCGCATGACGTCTTGCGTTGCCGCGGTGTTAGCCGATCTGATTTCCGCTGGAATCCCGATAAGAATGAAATCTACATGCTGGAAATCAACACCCAACCTGGCATGACCAGCACATCGCTTGTGCCAGAACAAACCGCCTATTGCGGCACCAGCATGGATGAATTGGTCGATCTTTTATTGGAGGCGGCGCAATGCGATTAAACCTCTACCGAAGCACCGATAGCGCGACCCCTGCCAAATTGCCCTTATTGCAACGGCCACGGGTGCGGCGTGTTCTGTTTTCTGTCATAGGAGCGGCGGTGATGATGGGCGGGATGACCACCTATCTCTGGCGCGAGGCCATTGCCCATCAATTGATCACTTTCAGCGCGGATTCAGGATTGCGGCTTGAAAAAATCATCATCAAAGGCCGCGTCAACACCACCGAAGACGCGATTTTGACCGCGCTGGATACCGATTGGTATGCCCCTATGTTTGGGCTTGATTTGAAAGAAATGCATGACGCGGTTCTCGCCTTGGGTTGGGTGCGCGGCGTTGAGATTAAACGTGTTCTGCCGTCACGACTGGTGGTGACCTTGGATGAACGCCAAGCCTTAGCGCTTTATCAAGATGATGATGGGCATCAGGTGATTGACCAAGACGGCGCGGTGATCGCTGGCGTCAAACCGGAAAAATTTACCCATCTGCCGGTGATCAAAGGCGCGAACGCCCCGGCTCACGCGCGGAAAATTCTTGATCTGCTGAAAACCGAAGCCGCTTTGTATAACGATGTCTGGTCTTTGACCTACCAATCCAATCGCCGGTGGGATGTTTATTTGCGCAATAATATTCGCATCCAATTGCCGGAACTCAACACCGATCTCGCTTGGTCGAAATTAGCAGAAATGGATCGTCTGCACCAACTGACCAAGCGTGATGTCATGAATATCGATTTGCGTGTCCCCAACAAACTTGTCATCCGCCCCACACGAGGCAATACCGATAAAGGAAGCCGCACATGAGCATTCGCAAGCCCATTGCCAAACCGTCTCACCGTCAACGCTCCGGCGTCATCGCGGCGCTTGATATTGGCACCTCCAAGATCGCCTGCTTGATCGCTGATTACAATGGCACGACCGGCCCTGTGGTGAAAGGCATCGGCCAGCACGCTTCCCATGGGATGCGCAACGGTGAAGTGGTGGATATCGAAGCGCTGTCTAGCGCGGTGGGCAAAACCGTTGAAGCGGCAGAAAATATGGCTGGCGTAACGGTTGACCGCTTGGTGGTTAGCGTTGCGGGCGGCCATCAAAAATCGCAATTGCGGCGCCAAGAAACCGATATCGCCAGCGGTGAAGTGTCGATCAGAGACATCAACCGCTTGCACCGCATGGATATGGAAGAAAGTGAAGCCGAAGGGCGCGTTGTCCTCCATCGCCTGCCCATTCAATACGCGGTTGATGGCGTGCGTGGGATTCGCGATCCCTTGACCATGCATGGCCGCCGTCTGGCGATGGATTTGACGGTGATCACCATTTCGGAGACGACGCTGAACAACCTGACCACGGTGGTGGAACGCAATCACCTGAAAGTCGAACGCTTTGCATCCAGCACTTATGTGTCGGGGCTGTCTTCGCTGGTCGAA
>CAJXME010000120.1 GCA_913056245.1 uncultured Alphaproteobacteria bacterium
TCCAAACCTCACGGGTGATGGTTTCATCACGGTCAACGATCTCATGCATACGTTGTTCAATCGCGTTCAGATCATCTTCGCTGAAGGCGGTTTCACGATGAAAGTCGTAATAAAACCCGTTTTCAATCGACGGGCCGATGGTGACTTGAGTTTCAGGAAACAATTCCAGCACGGCTTCGGCCATGACATGAGCTGCGTCATGGCGGATCAAATCAAGGCTGTCTCCATCTTTATTGGTGACGAGGGACAGCGCCGTATCACTTTCGAGAACACGGCTGAGGTCAATCATCTGATCGCCGATGCGTGCCGCCATCGCGGCTTTGGCCAAGCCTGGCCCAATATCCGCGGCCACATCAAAGGGCGTGACGGGCTGGGCGTATTCGCGAGTGGAGCCATCGGGCAAAGTAATGACAGGCATAATGTCCTCATCAAGAGCAAGATCAAGCGTCTTGCGGGTTACAGTCGTTCAAGGGTTTTACTGGTTTCAGCCTATGATTTCAAGAGATTGACATAAACACCAATGGTGGATTGGCACATTTTTTCAGAAGAAAAGCCCTCTTGGATGAATTTTCGAGCATGGCTGGCCATAATTTTTCGGTTTTTCTTGGTTAAGGAAAGACCCTGTTTGATCGCTTCGGCAAGCGCGTCCACCTCAACAGGTTCAGCCAGCCAGCCAGTTTCACCATCAATGATGCTTTCCGCCGCGCCGCCATGATTAAACGCCACCACAGGGCATCCCATGGCCGAAGCCTCAATCGCTACGCGACCAAAAGGTTCCGGCGTCACCGAAGGCATCACCACCACATCGGCCAGCATCAAGGCGGCGGGCATATCGGTCATGCTTTTGCTGATCCGGCATTTCGATGCGATGCCCGCGTTGTCTATATCCGCCATGAGTTTTTGTTGAAAATCTTGATCGCCATCACCGGCGCCAACCAGCACCAGCATAAAGTCGCGATCTTTCAATTTGCCCATGGCCTCCACCAAAACCGACCAGCCTTTCCATTTGGTCGGACGCCCTGGCAACATCACCACCGGCAGACCATCGGGCAGGACCAAGGTTTCAGAGGCTTTGATCACCCGCTGAGACGCGACGGCTTTCGGGTCAAAGAGATGGATATCCACCCCGCGATGGATGGTCACGGTTTTATCCTTCGCTTCAGGGAATTGCGACCAAATCAATCCCGCCACATAATCGGAAATGGCAATCACCACATCACTGCGCACCATGATGCTGTTGTAGAATTTTTTGAAAAGATTCCCCGCCTTAAACCGGCCATGGACGGTGGTGATGGTTTTCAACCGCAAGGCTTTGCAAACCGGAAACGCGATCCATGCTGGAGCGCGTGATCGCATATGCACCAGATCAGGCTTGAGTCCTTGCAGAACCATCCGCAGTTTTCGGCGCACCATCGGCCATTTCAATGGGTTTTTAGAATGGACATCAAGGGTGATATGTTCCGCGCCAATCCGCTTCAATTGGCTTTCCAGCATCCCGCCTGAACTGATCACCACGGCGCGACCACCCGCGTCAATGATCGCCTGAGCCATCTCAACGCTGCCACGCTCAACCCCGCCATGATTAAGCGCCGGTAAGATTTGCACGATGACCTTACCGTTGAGTTTTTGCGATTTGGTTTTTTTAGCAAGCGCCGCCCGGCCTAATGGCGTTTTGACAAGAGTTTTTGCATTCATCGATAAAGTAACGCCATCATCAGGTTAAGCAGGTCATTCTTTATAGCAAATCGCGCCCGTTAAGCAATTCACCAACGCGATTGGATCGTATTTTCTTGGCTTAGAGCGCTTCTTTATCATTTTAACCCATTGAATTTATTTCGGTGCTTATTCTACAATCAAGAAAAGGATGATGACATGACAGACACCCAGCCCATCGTTAATTATTTTGATGCCCCCCATGGCACGCGCATCGCCTGGTCAGGATCGACTCCCGCGGATCAGACAAAATTGACGATTGCGTTCTTAGCGGGGCATGGCTCTGACATGGATGGCACCAAAGCCTTGGCGGCGGCGCAATGGGCTGAAGAAAACGACTTGGGCATGATGCGGTTTGATTATTTTGGCCATGGCCAATCGTCGGGCAATATGATGGACGGCACGATCGGCATTTGGCGCGATGATGTCTTGGCGGTGATTGATCACCTAACCACGGGACGATTGGTGCTGGTGGGGTCATCCCTTGGCGGATGGCTGATGATGCTAGCGGCGCGGGCAAGGCCTGATCGCATCGCTGGGCTGGTGGGGATTGCGGCGGCGCCAGATTTCACCGATGATCTGATTTGGGATGCCCTTACCCCTGACCAACAGACCATGATGGCACGCGATGGGCAAATCGCCCTGCCCAATCCTTACGCGCCTGAAGATGTGGTTTATCCTTACCAATTGATCTCCGAGGCGCGGTCGCATTTTGTTTTGCGCGATCGCATGGCCGCCCCCTACCCGGTGCGGCTTTTGCAAGGGATGGCCGATGAAGAAGTGCCTTGGCAAACCGCTGAAAAACTGGCGGCGACCCTCGATGGTCACGACATCAGCACGATCTTGGTTGAAGGGGCTGGCCACCGGTTTTCCGAACCAGAACAGATTGATATTTTGCTCTCGACTTTGGGTGAAGTCACGCTGGCCGCGCAAAAGTAATCGCGGATCGGCCTAAAAATCCAAATCCGTGTAATGCGCGGGCGGGGTGATGCCAGTGACCGTATCGCTCAGCAAACTGCGAAAACTAGGGCGCGATTTAACCCGCGAATACCATGTTTTGGCTTCAGGCCAATCCTGCCAATGCACATCACCAAAATAATCGGCCACGGAAAGCGAGGCCGCGGCATAAAGGTCGGCGGTCGATAATTTTGATCCCGCCAGCCATTTTCGTTGTTCCGCAAGATGATTAATGTATTCCAAATGCGCTGAGAGATTCGCCATCGCCGCGCGAATGGTGGTCGAGGATGGCACGCCTTCGCCAGTCAAGCGCCGCATCAATTTTTCATTGATCAATGGCGTGATGACTTCGCGTTCGACTTTGCCAGCGAACCAATCGGTCAAGCGTCGTATTTCGGCTTTCTGCGCGGCGTTGCCTGTAATCAGGGCTGTTTCTGGGAATGCGTCTTCAAGATATTCGGTGATCGCCCAAACGCCCACAAGAACCGTGCCATCATCTTCCACCATGACAGGAACGCTGCTGGCTGGGTTGAGCATCAGAAACGCTTTTTGACGTTCCCAATAATGCTCAAGTTTGAGCATGACATTAAGTTTGCGTTCCGACAGCATTAGACGCGAGAACCGCGAACCAGTGGACAACCAGTAATGATGCAAAACGCGCATTATTAGGCCTTTGATACGAACAGTGTCTTAACCATTGCCGAAAGCAAAATGAAGGGGTCAAGAAGAACGAATAACCCAAGGCGCCTCTGGCAAATCTTCTAAATTTGTCGCCGAAACGCTGATAATATGCAAGCGTTCTTCTTCGATTGGAGCAGGTAAATCGACTTGATGGGCTGTTAATTTGGAAAAACCAAGTTTGGGATAATAATCGCGCTCTCCAGAAACAAAGCAAAACGCCCATGGCCCGGACTGCGCCAAAGCCAGACTGTCGCGCACCAATTGCCGCCCAATCCCTTGACCGCGCAACTCCGGGTCAACCGCAAGGGGGCCCAGCAATAAAGAAGGCATCGCGTTGATGGTGATCGGCCAATACCGGATTGACCCCAGCAAATGACCGGCCTTCCCCTCATCTTCCGCCACAAGGCAAAGATCGGCGACTTTCTGACCATGCCGCAATTGCCATATATTCCGGCTGCTATGACTCGAGGCAAAGCCCAGAGCCATAAGCCGGTCAATTTCAGGCTGATCCGCTGGTGTTTCTTGGCGGATATTAAACATGCAAATTAGGCGATTGCCTCTCCGCTAGAACCTGCCGTCAAAGGATGCGGCAAGGTTTTGACAATTTCACTCGGGACCACGTGCCAAAACTTACCAATCTCTCGATCCCAATTGGTAAGAATGCGCGCGGCCTGTGGCGAATTGGTATATCCAAGATGCGATTCAAGCAAGGCTTTTAACTCGTCTTTCCAATGATCTTCTTCAAGGCGATGCAATTCCAGCGTTTCTGGATTGATCTGACCTTCAAATTGGCCATCAGGATCATAGATATACGCCATGCCGCCAGTCATGCCCGCGCCAAAATTGCTGCCTACTTGGCCTAAGATCACAACCTTACCGCCGGTCATGTATTCACAACCGTTGCTGCCGCAACCTTCGATCACCGCCGTTGCGCCAGAATTCCGCACCGCGAAACGCTCGCCGGCTTGGCCATTGGCGAATAACTGACCTGCCGTCGCGCCATAAAGCACCGTATTGCCGATGATGGTATTGTCTTCAGGCACCAGCAAGGATGCCGCCATTGGCCGAAGCGTGATCAACCCGCCAGACAATCCCTTGCCGACATAATCATTGGCGTCGCCCAGCACTTCCAATTTCACGCCTTGCACGGCAAAGGCGCCAAGCGACTGGCCTGCTGACCCACGCAAACGCACGGTGATTGTTTCCGCCTTCAGGCCTGTCATGCCAAACCGGCGGGTGATATGCGATGACAATCGCGTGCCAATCGCCCGTTGCGTGTTTTCAACATTATAAGACAATTGCATCCGCTGACCGCGTTCAAGCGCATCACGCGCATCTTGCACCATCAGCGCATCCAAGGTATCGGGCACTTCATTGCGACCGCTA
>CAJXME010000121.1 GCA_913056245.1 uncultured Alphaproteobacteria bacterium
TGCTGATATGTTTGGTGTTATCGGCCATCGGCGTCGGCGCGCTTTATTCAGCTGCGGCGGGCAGTTGGGACCCTTGGGCGGCCGCGCATCTCAAGCGCATCGGTCTAGGCCTTTTTTTGATGGTGGCGATCGCCTCAATTCCTATTTGGTATTACCGCAAATTATCGATCCTCGGCTGGGGGCTTGCGGTCTTGCTGTTGATTTCGCTGGAATTCATCGGATCGGGCAAGGGCGTCCAGCGGTGGATTTCTCTGGGCGGCTTTAATTTACAGCCTTCAGAGCCTGCAAAATTAGCGGTGATTATGCTAATGGCGGCTTATTTCCATAGCATCAATCCCGAATTGCTCCGCAATTTGCGCACCTATATTGTCGCGATGACGATTGCCGCGATTCCCTTTGCCTTGGTCTTGTTGCAACCGGATTTAGGCACGTCGATCATGCTCTTTGGCTCCGCCGCTGTCGTCGTGTTGGTGGCGGGAATGCCGGGCTGGATGATCCTCTCCGCGATCGCTTTGGTGGTGATGGCGGCGCCGGTGATTTGGACCTTTCTTTACGATTATCAAAAAGATCGCATCCTTGTTTTTCTTAACCCTGGGGCAGATCAATTGGGGGCAGGGTATCAAATCACCCAATCGAAAATCGCGCTTGGCAGTGGCGGTCTCTTTGGCAAAGGGTATCTTCAGGGCAGTCAAAGTCGCCTCAATTACCTTCCCGAAAAGCAGACTGATTTTGTGTTCACCATGATTGGCGAAGAGTTTGGATTTCTTGGGGGCATGTTTATTCTTGGGATGTATATGGTGATGATTGGCTTGCTGATCCGGCTTTCCATGCGGCTGCATTATCGGTTCTCCCGATTGATGATCAGCGGCATCGCGGCAATGATGTTTTTCTACGTCTTTGTGAATATCGCAATGGTCAGCGGCATGATCCCTGTCGTTGGTGCGCCCTTGCCGATGATTTCTTATGGCGGGACAGCCCTGTTAACGGTGTTTATCGCCATCGGGCTTGTGATCAGCGCCACGGTCTATGATGAAGAAGGGGCGGAATAATGGCCGCTCGCCGAGGGTTGAGGCAAAGCCAAAAACCACGTCAGCGGCTTGCCATGACGCCTTCATTGCGGCAATCGATGATGGTCTTGGCGATGCGCTTAGGGGATTTGCGCAAATTCGCTCGCCAATTGGCAGAAGACAACCCTTGGCTTGAAGTGCATTTGCCCGACGCCCCTTTGGGGGCTTTGCCTTTATCATCGACCGGTCAAGGCATGGATTTTGATGCGGACCGTGTTGATCATGATCGCCTCCATCCCATGACCTTGGCGGAATTCATCACGCGGCAAATTGGGCAAAATTTCCCCAATCCGGATCAGCGCGCCATCGCTTTCGCCATGGTGCCGTATTTATCGCCCGTCGGCTGGCTAGACCAAGACGCCATCCCGGCCTTAATGCAAAAAGGCCTCGATGAAGGCGACCTAAACGATGTCCTCACCCGCTTGCAAGGCTTGGAGCCTAGCGGGGTGTTTGCCCGCAATCTGGCGGAATGTCTTTCCCTGCAATTGGATGATCAAGATCGGCTCACGCCATCCGTGAAGGCGGTTCTCACCCATCTGGAGGCTTTGGAAAATGGCCTTGAGGCGCTGGCCGAAGCGGCTGACCTTTCCATGGATCAAGTAGGTGAGGCTTTGTCGGTGATCCGTCGATGCGATCCCAAGCCGGGCGCGAGTTTTATCGCAGATGATGGCGATATTTTCCATCCTGATTTGATCATCAGCGAAAAAGGCGATGGTTATACCGTCACCGTCAATAAGGGCTTGATGCCGGAAGTCAGCATCAAAGAGGATTTGATCGCCGATGATGACGCCAGCAAAATCCTGCTGAAGAAAGCCAAAGATGATCTGCAAATTCTAGGGCGTTCGATGGCGCATCGCCAAGAAATGCTGCTCGCCGCGGGCAGTCTGCTGGTTCACCATCAAGCGGCGTTTCTCAAATCTGGTGAGGCGGCGATCCAGCCTTTATCGATGACGGCACTGGCCGATGAATTGGGATGCCATAAGGGAACCGTCAGCCGCTTGGTCGCGGATAAGATGGTTGATACCCCCCGCGGCATGATGATGATGACGGATTTTTTCAGCGCGGCGATCCCTCAACCCAATGGCCAAGCGATTGCCAGCCGAAAAGTCCTTGCCTTGATGCGCGAGCGCCTCAAGGATGAAGACGCGCACCATCCTATGACGGATCAGCAGATGGTTGAGTATTTCAAAAAACAGGGGATAACCGTTGCGCGCCGCACGATTGCCAAGTATCGTCAGGAAGCAGGCATTTTAGGCCAGTCAAAACGGCATCAAGCCTTGAAACCTGCGACGAATAATCCAATGTCTAACCAAGCCCGTTCAGCGGAATGAATCTGACCTATTTGGAGCGCTAATCCATGTTTCAATCCTTCTTTCCTCGGCCAAGTCTGTTTTTATTAAGCGCGATCATCTGGTCGGCTATCGGCGTCGCCTTCTGGTTTGTTTTTGGCGATGATCTGGGGATGGCGCTGGGGTTTGACTTGCCGGCGGAAGACGCCGAACCTGTGATTGGCCTTGGCTTTTTCATCACTACAGATTTTATTTGGTTTTATTTGTTCTACGCGGTGATGGTGGGGATTTTTGCCGCTTTTTGGTTTATCTATTCGCCGCATCGCTGGCAATGGTGGTCTATTCTTGGCTCAGCGCTGATCTTATTCAGCACCTATTTTGGCGTGCAAGTGTCGGTGGCCATCAACCATTGGCGGAAACCCTTTTTCGATATGGTTCAGGATGCTCTCACTGGAGAAGCGGGGGTTACACCTCAAGACCTTTATGCCTTGATCATCAAATTTGCAGAAATCGCTTTTGTGGCGGTGGCGGTCTATGTGTTGACGCGGTTTTTTGTCAGCCATTATATCTTCCGCTGGCGCAACGCCATGAATGACTATTACATGAGTCATTGGCCGAAACTTCGCACGGTGGAAGGGGCGTCTCAGCGTATTCAAGAAGACACGATGCGCTTTGCCAGCATCATGGAAGGGTTGGGCGTATCGATTGTCGACGCCATCATGACGCTTTTTGCCTTTATGCCTGTTCTGCTGGCTTTGTCGGAATATGTCCAAGAATTGCCCGTGGTGGGCGCGATCCCTTACCCGCTTCTGACCGCGGCGATTTTCTGGTCAGCCTTCGGCACGGTCTTGCTGGCGGTGGTGGGCATTAAATTGCCGGGGCTTGAGTTTCGCAACCAGCGGGTTGAAGCGGCCTTCCGGAAAGAATTGGTCTATGGCGAAGACAACGTCAATCGCGCCGAGCCTATGACCATGACGGAATTGTTCAATAATGTGCGGCGCAATTATTTCCGCCTTTATTTCCACTATATGTATTTCAATGTGGCGCGGAGTTTTTATCTGCAAGGCGATAATATTTTTGGGTATATGATCATGATCCCAACGATTGCATCAGGTGCGATTACGCTTGGTATTCTTCAGCAGATTCTCACCGCCTTTGGGCAAGTGTCAAACTCCTTCCAATATATCGTCAATTCTTGGCCGACGATTATTGATCTCTTGTCCATTCGCAAACGTCTGGTGGCCTTTGAATCGGTTCTTCACGATAAGCCTTTGCCTGATATTGATCAGGACTTCTTGGCCGGTCGTGATGTCGATCATTAAAAGGGGGGATTAAGCCTTGCTAAGCCGGGTGGTTGAAAACCCCGGCTTGGTGGGGATGATCACAACCCTGCCGCCGCGCGCTAAGACGGTTTGCCGTCCAACGACATCCTTGGCGTTGTAATCGCCGCCCTTGATCAGCCGATTAGGGGCGATGGCTTTGATCAATTTGGCTGGGGTAGGGCTGTCGAAAATCACCACCGCGTCCACCATAGGCAAGCCCGCGAGAACAGCCGCTCTTGTGCCTTCATCTTGGAAGGGGCGGCCTTGGCCTTTTAAGCGGCGTGTCGACTGATCGGAATTCAGCCCAACAATCAATTTATCACAGCAAGCGGCGGCCTTTTCCAGCACCCAGAGATGGCCGGGATGAAGCAAATCAAAGCACCCATTGGTGAAGCCGATGGTTAGCCCTTCATCGCGCCAGGATTTCACCATCGCTTGCACATCATCTTGGCTCTTGCCATAGGACGGCGATATTTCCGCCAAAATCTCACCCGCAAGGACAGTGGCGGTGCCTGATTTGCCCACCACAAGACCCGCGGCCACCGTCGCCAGCCGAATGGCATCATCGAGCGTTCCACCCGTGGCAAGGGTGGCGGCGATGGTGGCGATCACGGTATCACCCGCGCCAGAGACGTCAAAAACGGTTTTCGCTTGCGCTTGGATCGATAGAGGCGGCTGCCCTTTCGTCACGAGCACCATGCCATCAGCGCCAAGGGTGATGAGGATTGCGCCAAGTTTTTGCCGGCGAACCATCGCCTTGGCCGCGTCGATAATCGCATCGCGGTTGGCGAGATCAAGCCCCGTCATCTGCCGAAATTCTTGCAGATTGGGCGTGATCAAATCGCATCCTTTATAGACCGATGGGTCGTTTTTCTTGGGATCAGCGACGACCGTAATGCCCGCGTCTTTTGCCAAAGCAATAAGCGCTTGAACCGTGTTCTGATCCAAAAGGCCTTTGTTGTAATCGGATAAGATCAAGACATCGGTTTTGCTTAACGCCGATTTGACCGTGTTGACGAGGCGTTTGGTTAAGGCGGGAGATAACGG
>CAJXME010000122.1 GCA_913056245.1 uncultured Alphaproteobacteria bacterium
ATGATTTGTTGATAATCATTGGTGGGGGTGTCTTGACGTTCTCGCCAAATGACAACGCCGTCATCATCGATGACGGCGGCTTCGATTTTTGTTCCACCAAGGTCAATCCCAAGTTTCATGTCCTAAATCCTTACGGTTAGGAATATGCTACTTGATTTTTGCCTCACGGAAAAGCACGTGCTTGCGGGCTTTCGGATCGTATTTTTTCAGTTCAAGTTTTTCAGGCTTGGTGCGTGGGTTTTTCTTGGTCACGTAGTAAAAGCCTGTATCAGCAGTGCTGACCAGTTTGATCTGAAGTGTTGCCGGCTTTGCCATGGCTTATGCTCCTTCATTCCCCCTTCACAGGGATGCAATAACTTGAGGCGCGAAAATCGCTGAAAACAGCGTCATTGTCAACCTCTTTATCGGCGTCTTTTTGACCGATGGGCTTTTGATTTGATGTTTTTTCGGCTTTTCGATGATTTATCGCGATGGCGGCCGCCGCGTGGCCCTGATTTTGCCGCGCCAGACCGCCGTGTTGAGACCACCCCGTTCTCAGCCCAAGCTAAGGTTAGGCTGGCTTTTAAGGGCGAGACATCAATGATCATGACATCGATGACATCGCCGGAACGCAAAGTGATTCCGGTCTTGCGGCCTTTGATCACGGCGGCGGTGGTATCGATATCATAAAAATCATCAGGCATTTGCCCCAGCGGCATCAGCCCTTCCGCGCCGCTATCGATGATCTGGATGAACGCCCCAAAGCCGGTGATGGTGGTCACTTGACCTTCAACAATCTGACCCGCGCGGTTTTGCATCAGCGCGGTGGCGTATCGATCAACGGTGCGCCGCTCCGCCGCCGCCGCTTTGCGCTCGGTGTCTGAAATCGATTGCGCGATGTCCGCCGCTTGATCAGGGGCAGGTAAGGGCAAATGATCTTCCTTGGCCATTTGATTGATCAGACTTCGGTGAACCATGAGGTCAGCATAGCGCCTTATGGGGGAGGTGAAATGCGCATAGCGCCGCAACGCCAAGCCAAAATGCCCGGGGTTGGAGATTCGATAATCGGCTTGCGATTGGCAGCGCAAAACAGTTTCATTGACCAATTGCGCCGCCGCCGGATCATTGAGGTCTTTGGCTTTCTTGAGCAAGGTGTTGAAATGTTGGGAACGGATCACCTGACCTTTGGGGAAAGCAATGCCCATGGTCTTAACGACATCGCGCAAGCCATCAATTTTGGCAGGGTCTGGCGCTTCATGGGCGCGATAAACGCAGAGCGCATTGGCCGCTTCGAGCGTTTCCGCCGCCGAAACATTAGCCAAAATCATAAATTCTTCGATCAGTTTTTGACTGGTGTTTTGATGCTTTTTGCTGATCGCGATGGCATGGCCATGATCATCAAACACCACCCGCTTTTCCGGAAGATCAAGGTCAAGCGCGCCGCGTTTTTCGCGAATAGCTGCGCGGAGTTTATAGGCTTCAAAGAGATGATTGAGCCGATCGGCGTCCAGCCCAGCAGGAGGGTCGGTATCAGCACCGGTGCGGAAATCTTCCACCGCATCATAGGTGAGCCGCGCATGGGAGCGCATCAACCCTCGGAAAAACCGATGGCTGGTTTTCTCGCCTTTGGCATCGATCAGCATTTCAACCGCGACACAAGCCCGGTCTTCGCCCGGCACCAGCGAACACAAGCCATTGGATAAAGCCTCTGGCAACATGGGGATCACGCGATCAGGCAAATAAACCGAATTGCCCCGCTTTTGCGCTTCTAGGTCAAGCGGCGATTGAGGCGCGACATAAGCGGCGACATCGGCAATCGCCACCACCATGCGATAGCCGCCATCGGATGTGGGTTCGGCGAAGACCGCATCGTCAAAATCACGCGCATCGGCACCATCGATGGTCACCAAGGGAAGGGCGCGCAAATCTTCGCGCTGACCCAATGGCATTGGTTTCGCGGCTTGGGCGTCTCGCATCGCCTCATCAGGGAAGACGTGCGGCAAGTCAAATTCCGCAATGGCGAGCGCCGAAAACGCCCCTTCCCCTTCTGCGGGGCCAAGATTGCGGATAACTTTCGCGGTTTTACGGCTGTGATAGCGTGATTTGCCGCCAACGCCTTTGACCAATTCGGCTTCGACCATATCACCGGCGGTGAAGGGTAATTTCGCTTCCGGAGCGAGCAGGTCTAGCCCTTGCCTTGCGCCACGATCCACCGGCTCAAGACCATAACCGTCGCGGGTTTTGAAGACTTGCCCGAAAAGGATTTGGCGATGACGATCAAGTTTGCGGATCACTTGGCCTTGATATTCATCAGGCCCCACCAAAGCCAGTTTGGCCAAAATACGATCCCCCACCGCAAAGGTTTTATTGGTTTGATGACGGGTGCGGCGTTCATGGCTGATCCTAATAAGAGGCGGGTTGCTCGTCTCATTATTCTGTTCGGGAGGGGTGGCAATGCCCTCGCCATCATCATTGATGCTTGTGATTTCCACCACCATGACAGGCGGCAGATGATCAAGCCCAGCCACACGGCGGCCATCCATCGGTTTGATGCGGCCTTCTTCAGCCAAGGATTTTAAGCGGCGACGCAAGGGCGCGCGCATATCCGGCGCGAGACCAAAGGCTTTGGCAATCTCTTTGACCTTGGGCGGGGTGGGCTGCTGGTTGATGAAATCAATCAGCAGATCATCAGCAGGCAAATCGTGATCAGCGTGATCGGTCATGTTTTAGGACGATGACGCGGTTTTTTTCGCACCGGCCTTTTTTGCGACTGTTTTTTTCTTTGTTTTCGCCGATGCTTTCTTGGCGGCTTTTTTGCCTCTTGTGATGGGGCCTTTGGCCTTTTTGGCCTCGATCAATTGGATGGCTTCTTCAAGCGTAAGGGCGTCAGGATCAAAGCGTTTTGGAATCGTCGCGCGGATGCCGTCAACTTCAACATAAGGGCCAAAGCGTCCATCTTTGAGTTTGATCTCGCCCGCATCGCCATAAGCCCCAAGGACGCGCGCCGCGGTCTTGCCCGACGTATCAATCAATTCCACCGCGTGGTTCAAGCCGATCGTGATCACCGTATCATCGGCGGGAATGCTGACATAAGCATCGCTGAATTTCAGGAAAGGCCCATAGCGCCCGATGCCCGCGGTGATCATCTCACCATTGGTGGGGTGAATGCCAATTTCACGCGGAAGCGAAAGCAAGGCCAAGCCTTTTTCAAGGGTTAAAGCCGCGACATCCATATTTTTAGGAAGCCCCGTGCGTTTTGGTTTTTTCGTCTCCGCATCGCCTAATTGCACATAAGCGCCGTAAGGGCCTTTGCGCACCACCACGGGCAAGCCTGTTTCCGGATCAGTGCCAAGGGTATGATCCCCCGCCGCGAGGCTGATGTCATTTTGGTCATCCCCGTCTTGGCCAATTTGGCGGGTGTATTTGCAATCGGGATAATTGGAACAGCCAATGAACGCGCCGTAACGCCCCAATTGAAGCCCCAGCGTGCCGTTGCCGCAATTCTTGCATTGCCGCACGGTCTTTTCGCCATTTTCAGCGGGGAAGAAATGCTGTTCAAGAAGCGCATCGACCTTTTCCAGCACATCGCCGCGCGTTAGGTCGGTCATGCCATCGATATTGGCTTTGAAGTCATGCCAGAAATTCGCCAAAAGCGCTTTCCAATTGAGTTTGCCGTCAGAGACGCGATCAAGGTCTTCTTCAAGGCGGGCGGTAAACCCATATTCAACATAACGGGCAAAGAAACTTTCCAAGAAGGCGGATACAATGCGGCCGCGATCTTCAGGGATGAAGCGCCCGCGATCTTTGATCACATAATTGCGGTCTTGCAGAACCGAAATAATGCTGGCGTAAGTCGATGGGCGGCCAATGCCCAATTCTTCCATTCGCTTGACCAAACTGGCATCGGTGAAGCGTGGCGGCGGCTGGGTGAAATGCTGTTCTGGCAAGGTGGCGATGGTGTCCAAAGGCTCACCGGAAGCCATGGGCGGCAACAAACGGTTATCGTCACGCTCCGCCTCATCATTGCCGCTAGCACCGTTTTCAGCGTCATCACGATCTTCGCGATAGACCGATAGGAACCCGTCAAAGACAATAATCGACCCATTGGCGCGCAAGGTCACTTTACCGGCTCGATCCACAATATCAGCGCTGGTTTGATCAAGTTCGGCGGATTGCATTTGGCTGGCAATGGTGCGCTTCCAGATCAGGTCATAGAGTTTGCGCTGATCATCATCAAGGAAACGCTCCACATCAGCGGGGCTACGGGTGATCGCCGTAGGCCGAATGGCTTCATGGGCTTCTTGAGCATTGGCGGCTTTGGATTTGTAAACGCGAGGAGCAGACGGCAGATAGCGATCGCCTTTAACGTTAAGGATGGCCGCGCGAATATCGCTGATGGCCTCTTGGCCCAATTGCACGCCATCGGTTCGCATATAGGTGATCAAGCCTGTGGTTTCGCTACCGATATTAATGCCTTCATAGAGTTTTTGCGCCACCCGCATGGTGCGGCTTGCGGAAAAGCCTAATTTGCGGCTGGCTTCTTGTTGCAAGGTCGAGGTGGTGAAGGGCGGCTGAGGGTTGCGGCGGGTGCGTTTGGTTTCGATCGTGCCAACCTGCAAATCCGAGGATTGAACGAGATCAACCGCCGCCATGGCATCGGCTTCTTTGCCAAGGCTGAGTTTATCCAGTTTTTTATCGCCGAGATGAGTTAAACGGGCGGAGAAACTAGCGCCATCTT
>CAJXME010000123.1 GCA_913056245.1 uncultured Alphaproteobacteria bacterium
GATTGAACAGGTACTGGCAGATCATAACCAGATGCTGGCGTTTGAGCCGCCCCACCTGGACCAGTTCTATGCGGCCACTAGCACGGGAACGATAGGCGGCGTTATCGCGTCAAACCTGTCAGGGCCAAGGCGTATCTCAGCGGGGGCAGCCCGCGATTTTCTGCTTGGCTTTTCCGCTGTATCGGGACGTGGCGACGAATTCAAATCCGGCAGCCGGGTGATGAAAAACGTCACCGGCTATGATCTGTCAAAATTGATGGTGGGGTCTTTTGGCACGCTGGCGGTGATGCATGAATTAACGCTGAAAACCATGCCCAAGCCTGAAGATGGATCAAGTTTGATCGTTCAAACAAAGACCGTCACCGAAGCCGCCGCGGTGTTGCGTCACGCTTTTGCCAGCGCTCATGAACCGACGGCAGGCGCGATACTGCCGGCCCAAGCCGCCCGGAACTCAAGTTTAGATGTGGTGAAAGACGCGGCTGATGGTGGCGCTTTGGCGGTCATCCGCATCGAAGGTTTTGAAATTTCCGTTCAAAATCGCCTTAAGGCCCTGTCTGATCTTTTGGCTGGGCATGGGGAGCAGATGGTATTACCGGCGGCGAAGTCGACAATGCTGCAATCGGAAATCCGAGAGGCTAGCCTTATCCCTCATAACCAAGACCGCATGTTGCTGAAATTATCCTGCCCACCGGCTGAGGGCGGCGCGTTGCTTGAACGTATTCTCGCCATGCCTGATGTTGAGGCTTTTGGCGATTGGGGCGGGGGCTTGCTGTGGATTAGTCAGCCTGTTTCAGCGGAAGGGGTGGCGTCGCTTAGGGCGCTCACGCAATCTTCCGGCGGTCATGTGACGGTGATGACGGCGCCGGAATCGCTGCGCCAAACCTGCCCAGTCTTTCACCCGCAACCCGAGGCTTTGCGCGCGTTAACCGCAAGGGTCAAGGCAAGTTTTGATCCGCTTGGCCTCCTCAATCCAAGCCGTATGTATGAAGGGGTTTAATCATGCAAACACAATTTACCCCGGAACAACTGACTCATCCTGATATCGCTGCGGCGGATGCGATCTTGCGCAAATGCGTGCATTGCGGGTTTTGCACCGCCACTTGCCCCACCTTTGTATTGACGGGGGATGAACGCGATAGCCCTCGCGGCCGCATTTGGTTGATCCGCGACTTGCTTGAAAATGATGATATGCCGGGCGATGTCGCGGGGCATCATCTCGACCGTTGCCTGACCTGCCTCAGCTGCACCTCGACTTGCCCATCTGGGGTCGATTACATGCATTTGGTGGATATTGGCCGCCGCCACGCCGATCAGCGGCGCCAGCGTGGGGTGATGGATCGCCTCTCCCGATGGCTGTTGGTGTCGACATTGCCTTATGCCAAGCGGGCTTATGTGATGCTGATGCTGGGTTGGTTGGCCAAGCCATTCCGCGGCGTGATGCCAAAAGCCATTCGCGGGATGCTGGCTGCCGCGCCTAAATCCATGCCTCGGTTTGATCCCGTTGGCGCTGACGATCAGGTGTTTCATGCGCAAGCGCAACCGCCTAAGGCGAGGGTGGCGTTATTGGCTGGCTGTGCCCAGCGGGCGATGAATCCCGAGATTAATGCCGCCACCATTCGTCTGCTCAATCGTTTGGGTGTCGATGTGGTGGTGCAAAAGCAAGCCTATTGTTGTGGCGGGGTGGCGCATCATACCGGCGATGAAACCGCCGCTGAAAAAGCGATGATGGCCACCATTTCCGCTTGGGCAAATGCTGATCGGCAGAACGCCCTAGACGCGGTGATCATCAACACCTCAGGTTGCGGCACCACGGTGAAGGATTATGGCCATCACTTTGCGGGTCATCCCACCATGGCGGCTGACGCCAAACGGATTTCAGAAAAGGCGATGGATATCACGGAATTCCTAGATCGGTATGGCCTTGGCGATGTTGACCTCGAACGCAGTCAAGGGCTAACGGTGGCCTATCACGCCGCCTGTTCGCTTCTGCATGGGCAAAAGATCAAATCCGCGCCGAAAGACTTGCTTCGCCGCGCTGGTTTTGACGTCCGTGATATCGCCGAATCCCATCTTTGTTGCGGGTCAGCAGGGACGTATAACGCCTTGCAACCTGATCTTGCCGCGGGATTGAAAGCCCGAAAATTAAAAGCCATTAACGCGGCTAAGGCCGATATTGTGGCGGCGGGGAATCTCGGCTGCATCAATCAATTGGCGGAAAGCCAAGCGCCGATTGTCCATACCGTGCAATTGCTCGATTGGGCGACAGGTGGGCCAAAGCCGAAAGAATTGGCCCAAAGAATTAGCCGTGAGAATTAAAAGCCAATTCTAATCAAGGCTGAAGAAATCATTGCCCTTATCGTCGGTGATGATGAAAGCGGGGAAGTTTTCCACCTCAATCATCCAGACGGCTTCCATCCCCAATTCAGGGTATTCCAGCACTTCGACTTTCTTGATCGCATCAAGGGCAAGTTTTGCCGCCGCGCCGCCAATCGAACCGAGATAAAACCCGCCATGCTTTTTGCAAGCCTCACGCACTTGCCGGCTACGATTGCCTTTTGCCAGCATGACCATAGACCCGCCCGCTTCTTGGAAGCGATCGACATAAGCGTCCATTCGGCCCGCCGTGGTCGGCCCAAAACTGCCTGACGCCATGCCATCGGGTGTTTTCGCAGGACCCGCGTAATAAACCGGGTGGTTTTTGATATAATCGGGCAATTCGCCTTCCGTTTCGAGCCGCTCCAATAATTTCGCATGGGCAATATCACGCGCCACAATCAATTTCCCCGACAGGCTAAGCCTTGTTTTCACGGGATATTGGGTGAGGGTCGCCAAAATATCACCCATCGGTTGGGTAAGGTTAATGGCAACTGTATCATCATCGTCATCCGCTGTGACATCAGGCAGGAATTGCGCGGGGTTGCGCTCGAGTTTTTCGACAAAAAGCCCTTCCGGCGTGATTTTTGCCATGGCTTGGCGGTCAGCGGAACAACTGACGCCGATTCCGATGGGGCAAGACGCGCCATGGCGAGGCAAGCGGATGACCCGCACATCGTGACAGAAATACTTGCCGCCAAACTGCGCGCCAATGCCCATCTCGCGCGTCATCTCCAGAATAATCTGTTCCCATTCAAGGTCACGGAAGGCATGGCCATCATCATTGCCTTCGGTGGGCAGGCTATCAAGCGCGCGGATCGACGCCATCTTAACAGTTTTCATCGTGGTTTCCGCAGACGTGCCGCCGATGACCACCGCGAGGTGATAAGGCGGGCAAGCGGCTGTGCCAAGGGTGCGGATTTTCTCATCGATAAAGGCGCGCAAGGAATCGGGGTTCAGCACCGCCTTGGTTTGTTGATAAAGGAAAGACTTATTGGCTGAACCGCCACCCTTCTGAATAAAGGTGAAATGATATTCATCGCCCTTACCCGCGTAGAGATCAATTTGAGCAGGCAAATTGGTTTTGGTATTGGCCTCGTCAA
The DNA here is from genome assembly GCA_913056245.1 of uncultured Alphaproteobacteria bacterium. GTDB lineage: Bacteria > Pseudomonadota > Alphaproteobacteria > Puniceispirillales > UBA1172 > JAGWAQ01. Next base: position 3,477 of record CAJXME010000123.1, read on the forward strand.
ACATTGATTTCGGCGCCAATTGCGAATAGCGCAAATTGTTGTTCTGATAAGTGTTATAGACGCCGCGTGACAGCGCCTCACCATCATCGCCGGTCACCAGAACGCGATCCCCACGCTTGCCGGAAATGATCGCCGTGCCGGTATCTTGGCACATGGGCAGGACTTCATCCGCCGCGATCACCGCATTTTTAAGCATTTCCAACGCCACAAAGCGATCGTTGCGCGTCGCCTCTGGATCATCGAGGATGGCGCGCAATTGTTTAAGGTGACCCGTGCGCAGGAGGTGTGAGACGTTTTTGAACGCGGTTTCGGCCAAGAGCGTTAACGCTTCAGGCGCCACTTTCAGAAAGGTTTCATCGCCTAGGGTAACCGTTTCAACATGATCGCTTGAGATTTTTTCCCACTCGGTTTGCGGGGCTTTGGTGGGGAACATCGGGGTGTAAGAAAAACTCATGGTTGTCCTATCATCAAAAAATGCGCCAAAGGGCAGGGCAGGTGATGCCGATTAAGAGTTTGGCTTTTTGCGGAATGTATCGAGCGACACGACATCAGCGGTGCTGCCGGCAGCGGGCTTGGCCGCTTCTATGTCCGAATCAGCGGGCAGATCATTGCTTTCTTCAAGGTCTTCATCATTGGCTTCGGTTAATTCGGAGGCGAATTGCAGGCCGAAACCAACAGACGGATCATTAAAATCAATAATCGACATGAAGGGGATGGTCAGCAATTCCCGACTCCCACCAAAGGACAGCGACACGGAAAAATCATCTTTGCGGATTTCCAAATCCCAGAACTGATGCTGTAGAATGATGGTCATCCGTTCGGGGTGGCTTTCTTTAAGCCGTGGCGGAATATCAACGCCGGGGTAATTGGTCAAAAACGTGATGTAGAAATGCGCATTGCCCGGCAAGCCGCTTTGTTCGGCTATTTTAAGCGATGATCGCACAACCGTTCTTAAGGCTGTTTCGACCAGCAACTCATAGTTAATTTGTGGTGTGAACCCATTGTCTTTATCAGCCATGTTAACCCCCGACGGCTGATTTATACTGCCATTGGATTTGTGTTTTGACAAGATATGCTTTGCAGGGAAAATAGAGCAGGACGCTTCTGTTGCCAGGTGCGCCCAAAACCCCGCCAGTAAAGCTCAATTCACTGGACTTTAAAGTGGTTTT
>CAJXME010000124.1 GCA_913056245.1 uncultured Alphaproteobacteria bacterium
GGCGAATGCGCCTTAACAATTCCCCCTCACCATCAGCGTAGGTGTCGGTCACCATCGCGCCGTGCAAATCGAGGTAGATGCCCTGCAAATCATGGTGATCGTCAATGCCTTTTAAGATCATGCCTGCAATGGTTTCGAAGGCTTCATCCGACACAAAAGATGAAGGCTCCGCGGAAGCCCAGCAGATCGGGATCAGATGAATAGAGTCATCTTTTGGGGGATTGAGATTATAATCGTCGACCGCAGAAATGAACCCCGCTAAGGGTATCGTCGTTCCCTTCAAGCCTGGCCTTACCCCCTCACCCACAAGCAGACCCGGCCAAGAATCGGCCATTTCAAAGTCGGATAACTCAGCCCTCGACGTGGCAAAGGTGTTTGTTTCGTGCTGGAAACCAGCGGCGAGAATATTGATCATCTAACGACTCTTCGTGACAATGACCCCCGATATAAAAATCAAAATCGCACCTATGGCATGGCTAAGGGAGGGTAAAAATTGCCATATCCAATAGTCAATCATTACAGCAAAGATCAAATAAGTATACTCAATTGGCGCGATTAAGGAGGCCTTCTGGTTTTTATAGGCAAAAATAGACGCGCTCATCGACATTAGATGGGTGAGTGCCGTCAAGAGAATTAACATCATCGTCATCATGGTGATCTCAACCCAGCCTTTGAAAATAAAACTGTTATTCTGAATGATGTCGGGATGAATATTGATTTTGGGGATCAGTAAAATAACGAACAATCCTAAAAACGCATAAATGACATTGTGAATAATCGTCAGGGATAGATTGGGTTCGTCTCGGCAAAACCCGCGCGTGATGATGACGCTAACCGCGTAGGAAAGACCGGCCAAAACAGGCAAAAGTAAAATTGGCCTGAAACTGATCAAGCCAGGTTGGATGATGATCAGCGCTCCAATGAAGCCCAAAGCAACGGATGCCTTTTGCACCCATTCGATTTTCTCCCCCAGAAACAGGCTTGCTAAAATGCATACAAAGATCGGCGCCATAAAAAAACAAGACGAGGCTTCTGAAAGCGCTAAGAAGGGCAAAGAGGCGTAATAAAAACTATAAGCCAAGGTCATCGAAATAGCCCTTAGCACCGGCCAGAAAAACGTCTTGGGGAAAATTTTGGCTTTCGAGCGCGTGATCAATGCAAAAGCCACCAATATCGCCACAACAATCAAGGAACGAATGAACATCAACTGCCATATTGAACTATCGGAGGTGATGGCTTTGACGGCGGTATCTTGAATGGAAAACCCGAAAGCAGCCAATAAAGCAAAAACGATCGATTGCTTGGTTTTATCCATATTGCTTATCTCTGATACCAACCACGAAATTATGCCGGAAATCTTAATATGAATAATTCCTTAAAGACAACAACGATAAGAATGACTGTTTTTAATCTCTCCTCTGCTTCAACTCCTCATCCAATCATGAACTTTGGAATTTAGATCATCTCAGACTGATACAACAAAAAATATGTGCTAAACTCATGACGCACGCGATGCGGTTTAGCCCTTCTCAAAGTCTTGTTTTTTATGGAGCGCCTGATGACCCCTGATATGATTATTGCCAATGGCCGCCTTCTCACCTTTGATGAAACCCAGCCCGCGGCTTCGGCGCTAGCGGTGCATAATGGGCAGATCATCGCCGTTGGGCAAACCGCCGATCTTATGGGCATGGCGGGGCCAGATACGCGCATCATCGACGCGTCGGGCAACACTGTTCTGCCCGGGTTTATCGATAGCCATGTCCATTTGTTTGGCGGTTCAGTGGAACTCGACTACCTTGACCTCTATGGCATCCAAGGAATTGAAGCGCTGACCGCAAAACTGCAAGCCTGGTCAAAAGCCTGCCCAGATGATCAGATGCTGTTTGCCATTCAGGCTGATTACAACATCATCGCGCCGGGGCATCAGACGACTCGCCATGATCTGGACAAGGCCATGCCTGATCGTCCCTTTGCGATGTTTGCCGCCGATCATCACACCATCTGGGCGAATACAAAAGCGCTGGAAATGGCGGGGATTCTCCATGGCGGCGAGGTGGATAAAGGCGCTGAGATCATCATGGCCAAAGACGGCACCGCCGCCGGTGAATTGCGGGAGCCTGGCGCCTATGCGCCGGTGCTGAAACTGACCCGTTATGGCGGCCGTGATATGATCGGACTCGTCACCGGCCGAAATCCAGAGCCGCCCGCCACCATGAAAGAATCAGCCCTTGATGCCGATGCCATTGCCCGTGGGTTGAAGCATTGCGCGAGCCATGGGATTACCGGTTTGCATAACATGGACGGCAATATCTACACGCTTGAATTGCTGAAGACTCTTGAAGACCGTGGCGAGTTGCGCTGCCGCACCGAAATACCGTTCCACTATAAAAGTTTCGACACCCTCGACCGCTTTGCCGAAGCGGAAGCCATGCGCCGAGATTTCACTGGAGATTGGGTTTGGTGCAATCGGGTTAAGATGTTTGTCGATGGGGTGGTGGAAAGTTCAACCGCGTTGATGCTGGATAATTATCCAGGTTTGGACACGATTGGGGATGCGGTTTTTGAAAGAGAGCATTTCATCGAGGCCTGTGTTCGGGCGGATGCTTTGGGATTCCAGATTGCCGTCCACGCCATTGGCGATCGCGCCATCCGGCAAACGCTTGACGCTTATGAGATTGCCCAGCAAAGAAATGGCGTGCGCGACAGCCGCCACCGGGTTGAGCATATCGAAGTGCTTCATCCTGATGATCTGCCGAGGTTTGCTAACCTTGGGGTTGTTGCGTCGATCCAACCCGGCCATGCGCCCTTTGGTGTTTATTTTGGTTCGGAAACAGTCAATAGAATGCTTCATCCGCATCAGATTCCAATGGCCTTTGCGTGGCGGGATATTCGCGACAGCGGCGCCAAGGTCGTGTTTTCAACCGATTGGCCTGTGATCCCCGTTGATGTCATGCCGAATGTGAAATCAGCGGTAGCACCAAAAAAACTATCCGCGCCATGGCGCAATCAAGCCCAAACCCTGACCGAAACTTTGGCCAGTTATACGGTCGATAACGCTTGGGTGGAATTCAATGAAACGCGCAAAGGCCAACTCAAGGCTGGCATGATGGCGGATATCGTTGTGATGTCCCATGACCTCGAGGCGATGAACCCAGAAGAGTTAGACAAGGCGCGCGCCCAAACCACCATCTGTGATGGCCGCGTCACCTATGAAGCCTGACGAGAGGCGATCAATATTTCTTGCGGTTAAAGAGAAAGAAGACCGTCACCACCAGCAGTGAGATGGCCAGCAAAATGCTTGAAATAGCATTGATTTCAGGCGTGATGGTGCGCCGCAACTGCCCAAGCATATAAGTGGGCAATGTATCTTGACCCGGGGTTTTAACAAACTCGGTGATAATCACATCATCCAGCGAGATGACAAAGGCCAGCATTGCGCCTGCCATAATCGCCGGCCAGAGCAATGGCAGGGTGACCCGCCGGAACACCATAAAGGGCCTTGCATAGAGATCGCTGGCGGCGGTTTCGAGGCTTAAATTCATGCCGTCAAGACGTGCCTTAATCGGCAGATAGGCAAAAGGAATACAAAACGCGGCATGCGCCACGATCAGATAACCAAGGCCAAAATAATTGGTGAAATTCTTGATGATGGCAAAAAAGATCAAGAGAGCGACCGCCGTCACGATTTCAGGCACCATCAAGGGTTGATTGATCATAATGAAGATGAACTGTTGCCCCTTAAAAGGTTGAGTGCGGGTTGTCCCAAGGGCGGCCATGGTCGCCAAAATGGTGGAAATGAATGAGGCACAAACCGCAATAATGACCGAACGAATAGCCGCATCCTGCACCAATTGGTTCTCGCTTGCCGTGATGTACCAACGAAGCGAAAATCCTTCCCAGAGCATGAGATTATTGCCGGCATTAAAGGAATAAAACACCAGCAACAGGATCGGCGCATAAAGCGCAAAAAAACAAATCAGGGCAATTTGCTTGAACCCATATTGCTTGGTAACCGAAAACCCTTTTTTATTGTTCATCCGACTAATCATTCTTATTTTCCGATTTCTGGATGATCCGAACATAGATGATCAGGGCGATCATCACGATAACAAGCATGGTGACCGCAAGCGCCGCCCCAAGAGGCCAGTTTTTCCCCTGCCCAAATTGCAGTTCAATGAGGTTGCCAATCATCATCCGCTTGCCACCGCCAAGAATTCGAGGGGTGACGTAAGCCCCCAGTGACGGCACAAAAACAAGAATTGAACCAGCGATGATGCCCGGCTTGATGATCGGTAAGATAATTTTGCGCAACACCTTGAGCCGTGTTGCGTAGAGATCAAATCCCGCTTCAACAAACCTGAAATCAAAACGTTCCATCGACGCATAGATCGGCAAGACCATGAAGGGCAGATAACTGTAGAAGAGGCCGATCTGGACGGCAGCGTCAGCTTCGATCCTGACAACGATGTCTTGTCCTATCTCTGGCGCATAGACCGTGCGCCGAGTGACTCCACGTCCACCCTGTCTGGGGAAGAAGCCCCGCTGGCTTCACTCTACCTGGATGCCCCAGGAGACTACGAGATCAGTCTCGAGGTCAGCGATGGTGCCTCCAGTGACACA
>CAJXME010000125.1 GCA_913056245.1 uncultured Alphaproteobacteria bacterium
CCTGAAGTAATGTTCACGATCCGGCCAAACCGCTGATCAATCATCGGGTCAATCACCGCTTTGATCAGTTCGATCGGCGTCAGCATATTATCGTTCAACGCCTTGTGCCAATCGTCCATCGACCAATTGCGGAAATCGCCTGGAGGCGGGCCGCCGGCATTATTGACCAGAATATCAACCACGCCATCCGCGGCATCCAGAACAGCCTTGCGGCCATCTTCGGTGGTGATATCCGCCGCCACCGCCGTCACCTTGACGCCATAAGCATCGCGCAGACGATCCGCCGATGCGTTCAAAACATCCGCGGTTCTGGAATTCATGATTAAGTTGACGCCATTTGCCGCCAATTCTTCGGCACAGCCCAGCCCCAATCCTTTGCTTGATGCGCATACAATCGCCTGACGGCCATTCAGTCCTAAATCCATAATATTGTTCCCTTATTGTTTGATTTTATTCGTTTTGGTCGCGCCCTAAAAGCGGCAGTTGTTGTTCGAACACCTCACGCACCATGGGCAAGGTGACAGGTTTTTTGGACGCCATGGCCAGATCGTTGAGTTGAGTGATGATCTGACGCGCCACTGAAAATTGCCTTTCCATACGACTGACGATATAGCGCGTCACGTCAGCGTCAAGGGCAAGCCCCATATCATCGGCATGTTTATGCAAGAGTGACGCAAGCATAGCGTCATCAGGGTCTGTAATCGCCGCGCTCGACAGGCCATTTAATCGCGACGCCACATCCGCCAATTGCCAATTGAGTTGCGGCATCGGCAAGCGCGATAACACAAGCAGCGAGCCATTGATTTCCGTCAAACGATTAAGCCAATGAAAGACCAAATCTTCCGGCCAATCGTCATTCGGTTTCGGGTGATCCCAAATTACGGCTTGCTGATCAACAAGGGCATCAATCGACTGATCATCAAGATGAGACATGACCATTGCTTGGCTTTGGTTCTGCCAGATGGCGGCGAGATGCGATTTGCCGCAATCGGCAGGGCCATAAAGCACCACGCCTTTGATGCGCCCCGGCCAATCGGGCCATCGATCAATCCAATCCGCCGCCAAAGCATTGCAAGCCCCCAAGACGAAATCATCGCGCGACAGGCTGGGTGGCGGCATCAAATCCATGGTGAATTGCTGTGGCGTCATGACTGATCTTAAGAGGAAGGGCTGGATAAAGAAACCAGAGTGAGCGGCACTTCTTTGCGTTCACGCTGATCTTCAATTTTCAATTGATGCTGTTCAAGGGCATTGGTGAGGGCAGTCATCGAACCCGCGAGATGTAGCCGCACCACCCCGCCTGAAGATGTCAATTGCACCACTTCAAGGCGATCGATCGGCGGCAAGGCCTCAAGCACTTTGATCTGCTGAGACCATTCGGCGATTGAAGCGGCGGGGATGCGCAGCATCAGCACCCCCGCATCGTCAAGATTGATCTGATTGGCGCGGCGCCAGACGCTCTCAACGCCTCTCGCCATATCATCGGCAAGCGCAGTCACGGCCACTGGAATATTGCTCGCGGGCGTATCAAAATCGGTGATTTCATAAAGATCGGACATGAAGGAGCCATCTTTGCGATAGAGTTTCGCTGTCATCGATAAGCGGAAGGCTGAACCAATTTGTTCCGGCGTCAACACTGCGATCACCACGCGTTCGACTTTTTCCATCATGGCGATTTGCGCAATTGTGGCCCTGTCTTCTTGGAGCAAATCGCTCACCTTTATCGAGCGTTCCGCCAATAAAGATTGGGTCAGCATCATCCGCACCAACCCATCATGGCTTTCGAGTCGGTTTTTCCACGCCTCAAACCAAGGGTTGGGTTTCCGCCACAGGCGCGGCAAATTGGCGTCATTCCAAATCGGCAGGATCAGCATTTTGCCCGGAAGCCATTCCGCGTGGTGCAAGCCTTTGGCCTTAAAATAATCGCGCACCCGCAAGCGATCGAAGCAATAATCAAACCGCCCTTGATAGCGATTGGCCAAAACGGTTTCTTCATCAATGCGGGTGTAATCGATAAAATCATCAATCGTGAATTCAGGGTCATCCCCATCCGCCGCCTGATTGGAGATCAACAATCGGTTTTTGAGGATGGCCCATGCCTGATCACGCCCTTGATCGGTGGCTTGTTGACGCGCCGCTTCGCCTGATTCGGCTTGAACCGCCACCTCAACCCCTTGGACAAAAAAGACCGAACTTGCGCAAGTATCTTGCGCCTTGGCCGCAGAGGAAATGAGGATAGCGCTAAAAACGCTAATGCAAAAAAATAAAAATCGCGTATAAGATGAGGTATCTTGCATCAGAAATTCCTAAAATCCCGCCAAGATTATTGCGGTATATGGAGGCTATCATAAGCGCGAATGACAACACAACTCCCCCGCTAACATATCGTGATGCTGGTGTGAATATTGATGCTGGCGATGCGCTGGTTGGTGAAATTTCTGGTGACGCGAAACGCACACGCCGCGCAGGCGCCGATGCGGCTTTGGGCGGTTTTGGCGCGTTGTTTGACCTGAAAGCCGCGGGCTATCACGACCCGATCCTTGTTGCGGCCACCGATGGCGTTGGCACGAAATTGGAATTGGCGCAGGCGATGAATAATCACCGCGGCCTTGGCATTGATCTGGTGGCGATGTGCGCCAATGATGTCTTGGCGCAAGGCGCGTTGCCGCTGTTTTTCCTTGATTATTTCGCCACGGGTCGGCTGGAGCCAGACACCGCAAAAACCGTGGTGGCGGGGATTGCCGATGGCTGTGTCGAGGCGGGTTGCGCCTTGATCGGTGGCGAAACCGCCGAAATGCCCGGGGTTTATCCCGATGGCGCTTATGATCTGGCGGGGTTTTGTGTGGGGGCGCTGGAACGCGGCCAAATGATTGACCCCGCAAGAACAGCGGCCGGCGATGTCGCGATTGCCATTGCGTCCCATGGCGTTCATGCCAATGGATTCTCGCTTGTACGTAAAGTCATCGAACGCAGTGGACTGGCCTTGCAAGACCCCGCCCCTTTTGATGATCAGCAATCACTGGGCGATAGTTTGCTGACCCCAACGGCGATTTACGCGAAAGCGGTTTCAGCGGTGATTGACGCCTTGGGTGATGTCACGCAAATTCACGGGCTGGCGCATATCACGGGCGGCGGGTTGATCGAAAACCCCCCACGCGCTTATCGCGATGATTTGGCACTTGAACTTGACCTCACCACATGGGCGTTGCCGCCGGTTTTCGAGTGGCTTAAATCGGCGGGCGGCATTGAAGCCCCTGAAATGGCGCGGGTGTTCAATTGCGGGATTGGCATGTTGCTTTATGTCTCCCCTGATCACGCGCAAGCGACGATCGACGCCATCGCATCAACGGGGCATCAGGCTTGGCAGGCAGGAGGTTTAACCGCTCGCCACACCGATGCCGTTTGCCTCAATGGCCTTGACGGATGGAATAAAGCCTAATGCCTCTTCGCGTTGGCATTCTGATTTCAGGGCGCGGCAGCAATATGCTGGCCTTGGCGGAATACGCCCAGCAGGATGACGTCAATGCCGATATCGCACTGGTGATTGCGGATAAACCTGCTCAGGGGTTGGATCACGCCTCGCAACTTGGCATTGAGACCTTGTTGCTGGATCGCGCTGATTACCAAAACCGTGCCAGTCATGAAGCCGCCATCATCAATGCCCTTGACGATGCGGAAGTCGATGCCGTCTTTCTTGCGGGTTATATGCGGGTGTTATCGGCTGATTTCTGCCATCATTATGAAGGGCGGCTCTTCAACATCCACCCGTCTTTACTGCCTCGTCACAAAGGCTTAGACACCCATCAACGCGCGCTTGACGGGGGGGATCGTGAACATGGGTGCAGTGTGCATTTGGTGACGGCTGATCTTGATGATGGGCCGGTCTTAATCCAACGCGCGGTGCCTGTCTTGGCCGATGATGATGCCGAAACCCTCGCAGCCCGGGTCTTAAAAGAAGAACATATCATTTATCCGATGGCGCTGGGGGCGCTTGCCGCGGGACTTCTCAGCATTGATGGCGATCAAATCACGATGGAAATCGGGGAATTGCCCGGGCGCATCAATGGCGTCGACGCTCCTTTGTCTTGGCCGGCATAAAGCCTGAAAAGATCACGATTTTAAGAACAGTTGACCTTGAAATTGGCGGCGAATTCGGTCATAAAAAAGAGAATGACCACATGGGGGACATCATGGATACTTCAAATTTCGATGCCGCAGCGCGCCAGCATCTCAATGTTTACAAAAACTTTTTGACCTTTTCGAAAGTGTCAATCATCGCCACTGTTACCGTTTTGGTGCTGATGGCGATTTTCCTGCTGTAATTTGAGCATTCGCGCATTAAAAAAGGCCGTCCGAGACGGCCTTTTTTCATTATATCTTTTGATTAGCCGGTGATTTCATCGGCGCTGAAGAAGAAGTCGATTTCAATCTTCGCGTTTTCAAGGCTGTCAGAGCCATGAACGGAATTGGCCTCGATGCTTTCCGCAAAATCTTTACGGATGGTGCCTTCAGCGGCATCGGCTGGGTTGGTTGCGCCCATAATTTCACGGTTGCGCGCAACAGCGTT
>CAJXME010000126.1 GCA_913056245.1 uncultured Alphaproteobacteria bacterium
TTGTCCTGTTAAATTTATAACGAGGTCAGGGCTGACCCGCCGGAACAGATTGTTCATGCTGGCACCGATACGGCGCGTCATGCAAAAGCCGATGTCATCATTGGCTTTGGCGGCGGCTCGTCGCTGGATGTGGCGAAATTGGTCGCGCTCTTGACGCCGGGGCATCAGGATTTAGCCTCCGCCTATGGCGTTGGCATGGCCAAAGCCCCGCGCTTGCCGCTGGTTTTGATTCCCACCACCGCTGGCACCGGGTCTGAAGTGACGCCAATATCGATCATCACCACGGGTGCGAGCGAAAAAATGGGCGTGGTCTCGCCGGTGATTTTGCCCAATGTGGCGATTCTCGACCCTGAATTAACCTTATCGGTGCCGCCTCATGTCACCGCGGCCACGGGGATTGATGCGATGGTGCACGCGATTGAGGCTTACGCCTCCGCCTCCGCCAACAACAATCCCATTTCGCGGGCTTTGGCGGAAAAAGCCCTGCGGCTCATGGGCAAGGCTTTGCTTATCGCTGTTCATGAAGGCGATAATTTACCGGCGCGAAGCGATATGCTTCTCGGCTCGATGTTGGCGGGTCAAGCCTTTGCCAATAGCCCCGTGGCGGCGGTACATGCTTTGGCCTATCCAATAGGCGGGCATTTCAAAATTCCGCATGGCTTGTCGAACACTTTGGTGCTTCCCCATGTCTTACGGTTTAACAGCATCACGCATCCCGCGCCTTACGCGGAATTGGCGCCCTTTGTTTTCCCTGAAACCCAAGCCATAGGCACGCAAGAAGCGGCGGCGGCTTTTGCGGAAGGCATGGCGGATTTATCAGAACGCTGCGGGCTTGAACAACGCTTGCGTGACGTGGGGATTCCCCAAGATGCCATTGATCTGCTGGCCAAAGATGCGATGAACCAAACAAGGCTTTTGATCAATAACCCAAGACCCGTCACCGAAGACGATGCCCGCGCCATTTATCAGGCGGCGTGGTAAATTGGGGCAAGGTAAATCGGGGCAGGGTGAGGCTGATGATCAAGAAACTCTTTCGTAAACCAGAACCCACCGCCGATCGGCGACGGCGGCTGATGGGCGGATTGCTTGATGTCTTCGATTATTTTGAAGGCAAGGCTTGGGCCACAATCCTTGGCGTGGTGATCATGCTGGTCTTGATCGTCATCTCGTTTTTGCCGATTTAGCGCCGTCCATTTAGCGTAACAGCCATTAATCTTGGTGTTGCGCGGCATAGAGCGCCACCGCCGCCGCGTTCGAGACATTCAACGATTCCGCGTCATCATCAATAGGGATGCGCACCAAAAGGTCAGCGTGATCTTCGGTCAAGCGGCGGAGGCCTTTGCCTTCCGCGCCAAGAATAATGCCCAACCGATCATGATCAGCAAGACGCGGCAAGGGCGTTTCCCCTCGCGCGGTCATTCCCGCGAGAATAAAGCCGTGATCTTGTAATTTTTCCATCGCCCGCGCCAAATTCACGACGCGGATCAAGGGCAGGTGATCCATGGCGCCGGAAGCGGTGCGGAGCATGGCGCCATTTTCTTCGGGGCAATGGCGATCAGTGGCGATGATGGCAGAGGCCTTAAAGGCACGGGCAGAGCGCATAATCGCGCCAATATTCCGCGCGTCGGTGATCTGGTCGAGCAAAATAACGATGGGGCGAGGGGCGTTGAGGTGATCCAGCCAATCGTCCAAAGAAGGTTGATCCAACGGCCGGGCGATCGCGACAATCCCTTGATGGACGATATGCTCATCACGGCTGAAGGATTGTAGGGCATCACTCATCACGGCTATATCCATGGTGGTGATCTTAATGTCCTTGGATGGCATCACCTCCGCCAGCCAATCTTTCATGTCAGGCGCGGCATAAAGGCTGAGAAAGCGGCGTTTTGGGTTTTTCAGCGCTTCACCAACAGCGTGCCGTCCCCAGATCATCACCTCGTCGCGAGGGCAGGAAATCGCGGCATGGCTTGACGGGTTTTGCCGGTGTTGTTGTGGGGCTTGTGGGCGGGCTTTGGCGCGCGATTGAGGGCTTTGGCCGCGACCTTGGGAACGCTCTTTTGGGGTGGATGATGGCGCTGATGATCGCCGAGGTTGTTTTTTTCGCATGTTTTTTTGCATGGAGGCGACTTTCATGTTGACAAAACCATGCGGAATTCATACCACGCATGACCAAGACCTTAGTTCTTCTCTGTTATCGCATTTCGTTATCGCAGGGAAGACACCTGAGTTCAATAACTATGGTGGGGTGGCCGAGTGGTTAAAGGCAGCAGACTGTAAATCTGCCCGCGTAGCGTACGTAGGTTCGAATCCTACCCCCACCACCATCGTCGGTAAACGGGGCGTCATCACAGGTGATACGCTGTTATTCAGATGTGAATCAAGATGGGCCATGTTGATGACAACGCTGGCCCTCACTTTGTAAAAAGGGCGAAAAGCATATGTCCAAGGAAAAGTTTGACCGATCCAAGCCGCATGTGAACATTGGCACGATTGGCCATGTTGACCATGGCAAGACGACATTGACAGCGGCGATTACCAAGGTAATGGCAGAAGCTGGTGGGGCTGAATTTCAGGCCTATGATCAGATTGACAAGGCGCCTGAAGAGCGTGCGCGCGGTATTACGATTTCGACGGCGCATGTTGAGTATGAGACAGACAACCGTCACTATGCGCATGTGGATTGTCCTGGTCACGCTGACTATGTGAAGAACATGATCACAGGTGCGGCGCAGATGGACGGGGCGATTTTGGTTGTGTCAGCGGCCGATGGTCCGATGCCACAAACCCGCGAGCATATTTTGTTGGCGCGTCAGGTTGGTGTACCGGCCTTGTGTGTGTTCATGAACAAGGTTGATCAGGTTGACGACGAAGAGTTGTTGGAACTTGTTGAGATGGAAATTCGTGAGCTGTTGTCTTCATATGAATTTCCTGGCGATGACATTCCGATTGTGAAGGGTTCAGCGCTGGCGGCATTGGAAGATAGCGATGACAAGATTGGCAAGGAAGCGATCAAGGAATTGATGGCGGCTGTTGACAGCTATATTCCCCAGCCAGAGCGTCCGAAAGATCAGCCATTCTTGATGCCGATTGAAGATGTGTTCTCGATTTCAGGTCGCGGTACGGTTGTGACTGGTCGTATTGAGCGCGGCATTGTGAATGTTGGTGAAGAGATTGAGATTGTGGGTCTGAAAGACACCCAGAAGACCACCTGCACTGGCGTTGAGATGTTCCGCAAGCTTCTGGATCAGGGCGAGGCCGGCGATAATGTTGGTGTATTGCTTCGTGGTACCAAGCGTGAGGAAGTAGAGCGTGGTCAGGTGTTGTGTGCGCCTGGGTCCATTTCACCGCATACCGAGTTTAAGTGCGAGGCTTATGTTCTGACCAAGGATGAAGGCGGTCGTCATACCCCGTTTTTCTCGAACTATCGTCCACAGTTCTATTTCCGGACGACAGATGTGACAGGTTCGGTTGAATTGCCGGCGGGCACCGAGATGGTGATGCCTGGTGATAACATTGCGATGACCGTAACGCTGATCGCACCGATTGCGATGGATGAAGGTTTGCGCTTTGCGATCCGTGAAGGTGGCCGTACCGTCGGCGCCGGTGTCGTATCGTCAGTCGTGAAATAGTTAGAAGTTATTAGGGGGGCGATTTTCGCCCTCCTTTGTGTATACCAGACGAGGTAAAGCAGTTATGGAAACCCAGAATATACGTATTCGGTTAAAGGCGTTTGATCATCGTATTCTTGATCAATCTACGACTGAAATCGTAAACACCGCCAAGCGTACAGGTGCCGAAGTCCGTGGGCCCATCCCGCTGCCGACAAATTTACGTCGGATGACTGTTTTGCGCTCGCCGCATGTCAATAAGAAGAGCCGTGAGCAATTCGAAATCCGCACGCACAAGCGTTTGTTGGATATTATTGACCCGACCCCACAGACCGTCGATGCGCTGATGAAGCTCGATCTGGCGGCTGGTGTCGATGTAGAGATTAAGCTTTAGGTAAGGGACCAGAGTTATGCGTAGCGGCATTATCGCCCGTAAATTGGGCATGACCCGAGTGTTTAACGATGCTGGCCATCATGTGCCAGTCACCGTTTTAAAACTCGATGATGTACAGGTTGTTGCGGTGCGCAACGCTGAAAAGGATGGCTATACCGCGCTTCAGCTTGGGGCTGGTGTTGCCAAAGCCAAAAACGTGTCCAAGCCGATGCGTGGTCATTTCGCCAAGGCGAATGTGTTACCTAAATCAAAGCTTGCTGAATTCCGTGTCAGTGAAGATGCCGTGCTAGAAGTCGGTGCCTCATTGGCGGCTAGCCATTTTGTTGCTGGTCAGAAGGTCGATGTTGTTGGCACCACGCAAGGTAAGGGTTTTGCCGGTGCCATGAAGCGGCATAATTTTGGCGGTTTGCGCGCGTCTCATGGTGTGTCTGTATCGCACCGGTCGCACGGTTCGACGGGTCAATGTCAAGACCCGGGCAAAGTGTTCAAAGGCAAGAAAATGGCCGGTCACATGGGGGCTGTGCGCAACACCACACAAAATATTGAAGTTGTCAGCGTC
>CAJXME010000127.1 GCA_913056245.1 uncultured Alphaproteobacteria bacterium
CCGCGACAACGACGCGATGCCATCCATCGTCGCCACCCCATAAAGCGCGCAAAGATGCTTCTCGCCATCTTGAGACGAAAACAGCCGGGCAGGCCGCAAACTAACACAGCCCACCAAGCCTCTGGTGGCGCCATCGGCAAACCCGTGATCCGCCGCGGGTTGATCGCTGGCGATCAATTCTGCGCCTGATAATCGCGCCAGCGTGTCATGCAGGCGATCACGCTCAACGGTTTCGACAAAAAAATCACCGGTGCTAAGGTCAACCCAAGACAAAGCCAACTCGCCCCCCGATTGACCAAGAGCAATCAGAAAATTATTTTCCCGTGGTGGCAGAAATTCATCTTCCACCAAAGTTCCCGGCGTGACGATGCGCACGACATCGCGCCGCAACGGGCCTTTATTGCCTTTTTTCTTGGCCTCTTCTGGGCTTTCGCTCTGCTCACAAATGGCGACACGAAAGCCTTGACGGATCAATCGCGACAAATAGGTTTCAGCGGCATGCACCGGCACGCCGCACATCGGCACATCTTGGCCTTCGACCTTGCCGCGTTTGGTCAGCGTAATATCGAGCGCTTCTGACGCCTCAACAGCATCGCGGAAAAACATCTCATAGAAATCGCCCATGCGGTAAAACAGCAAGCAATCGGCATGAGCATCTTTGACCGCCAAAAATTGCGCCAGCATCGGCGTCACCCCTTGAGCGTTACTGTCGGGGAAATCGATCATCGGCGTCAATACTTCCATCGCTTTCGCGTCATCGGCTTGGGGCTGATTTTCTGTTGAAGTGGATGGCGTCGTGGTCATGATCAAATTTGCGATGGTTGAGCGTCAAGTGGTTTGGGCAATGCGGCAATGGGTTGGCAATGGGTTATTGTCAATATTGGCCATCTTATTCTATAATAAATCAACTTAGGATTGATGGCACAACACTGAACGCGGTTAGTTTACTCGTTGTTGGCCATGACTTCACCCATAATCTGGACGACCCATGCCCAAGACGAGCAAATCATTAAACGCGGATGCCTTAACCTTTCACGCTTCCGGCAGACCCGGCAAATTTGAAATTGCCCCCACCAAGCCTTTGACCAGTCAAAACGATCTAGCGCTGGCTTATTCGCCGGGGGTGGCGGCGCCTTGTTTGGAAATCGCGCAAGACGCCAGCAAAGCCTATGATTACACCAATAAAGGCAACACCATTGGCATCATCAGCAACGGCACGGCGGTGCTAGGGCTGGGCAATATCGGCGCGCAGGCGGCAAAGCCGGTGATGGAAGGCAAGGCGGTGTTGTTCAAAAAATTCGCCGATCTTGATGGCATTGATCTGGAAATTGACACCAATGATGTCGAGCGTTTTGTCGATGCTGTTTCGCTTATGGGATCGAGCTTTGGGGGAATCAATCTTGAAGACATCAAATCCCCAGAATGCTTTATCATCGAAAAACGCCTGCAAGAGGTGATGGATATTCCCGTCTTCCATGACGATCAACACGGCACCGCCATCATCACGGCGGCAGCATTGATCAACGCCTTGCATTTGACAAAACGTGATCTGAAGACCGTCAAGATTGTCAGCAGTGGCGGCGGCGCGGCGAGCATCGCCTGCATCGAATTGATCAAAGCCATGGGCGTGCCGCATGACCATGTCATCATGGTTGATATCGAAGGCGTGATTTACGACGGCCGCGAAAAGGATATGAACCCTTGGAAAGCCGCCCATGCCGTTAAGACCGATATCCGAACCTTGGAAGACGCCTTGAAAGGCGCCGATGTTTTTCTCGGCCTATCCGTTGCCAATATCGTCACCCCTGAGATGGTCAAATCCATGGCTGATCAGCCCATTATCTTTGCCATGGCGAATCCGATCCCGGAAATCATGCCCGATGTTGCCAAAGACGCGCGCCCTGACGCGATCGTCGCCACGGGCCGATCCGACTTTCCCAATCAAGTGAATAACGTTTTGGGCTTTCCCTATATTTTCAGGGGCGCGCTTGATGTGCGGGCATCGTCGATCACCCAAGGCATGAAAATCGCCGCCGCCAAGGCCATCGCCAAATTGGCGCGTGAAGATGTCCCCGATGAAGTCAATGAAGCCTATGAAGGCAAAGTGCTTCATTACGGCAATGATTATATTATCCCCGCGCCTTTTGATCGGCGGCTGATTGTTGAAGTCTCCTCCGCCGTGGCTAAAGCCGCCATGGATGATGGCGTAGCGCGCAAGCCGATTGACGATATGACCGCTTATCGCCATGGGCTGTCGGCACGGCTAGACCCCACGGCATCAACCTTGCAAAAAATCTTTGACCGCATCAAAGGCAAAAACCTGCGCGTGGTCTTCGCGGAGGGCGAAGAAGAGCGGGTGGTTCGCGCCGCTGTTGCCTTCCGCAACGCCGGTTATGGTGAGCCGATTATGGTGGCGCGCGAACATCGCTTGGCCGAAGCCATTGAACGCATTGGCCTTGAGGGCGCGGAAGACCTGATTTGCATCAACGCCAAGAATTCTGGCCGCAACGAAGATTACATCGACCAGCTTTACGCCAAATTGCAACGCAATGGCGCTATGCGCCGCGATTGCCAACGTATGGTCAATCAAGATCGCAATATCTTCGCCGCCGCGATGGTCGATGCGGGCGACGCGGACGCCATGGTGACAGGCACCACCCGTTCGTTCAAATCGAGTTTTGATCACATCACCCGGGTGATCAAAGCCCAGAATCGCGATATTTTTTCCATGAGCATGGTGGTGTCACGCGGCACCACGGTTTTTCTTGGCGACACGTCAATCCATGAACGGCCTGACGCGGACACTTTGGCGGATATCGCCGAAGGCATCGCCGCCCAAGTCAAACGCCTTGGGATCGAGCCTCGGGTCGCGATCATGTCGTTTTCCAATTTCGGCAACCCTTGGATGCAAACCGCCGCCAATGCCCATAAAGCGGTCGAGGTCTTGGATCAGCGGCAGGTTGATTTTGAATATGATGGCGAGATGACCGCCGATGTCGCCTTGGATTATGATTTGATGAAGGCCAATTACCCGTTTTCAAGGCTTTCAGGCCCCGCCAATGTGCTGATCATGCCCGGCCTTCATTCCGCCAATATCGCGTTCAAATTGCTCAAGAAACTCGGCGGAGGGTCAACGATTGGCCCCATTATCTTTGGCGCGGATAAGCCGTTTCAGATCGTCCCCATGGGCGCGAGCGTCAATGATATTGTGCAAGCCGCCGCCTTATCGGCCTTTGAAAGCCTCAATAAGTAATTTCACGCTTTCGCGGCAAGGCTTTCCATCGGCCGCGCGCCAAGATGCGAGATGACCTCGCTGGCGGCGATGGTGGCCAATTGCGCTGAACGCTCCAGCCCATCGCCGCGTTGGCGACCAAACAAATACCCCGCGGCATAGAGATCACCCGCGCCGGTGGTATCCATCACCTTAATATCTTGATCCGCTGGCACCGCGACACGATCATGAGCCGTGAGAGCAATCGAGCCGCCCGCGCCGCGGGTGATCGCAGCTTCCGCCACCAGTTCAGGCAAGCGATTTAACGCGGCGGCAAAATCGCCGGGGAAAAGGCTGAGCAATTCATCTTCATTGCCAAAGACCAAATCCGTGTGATCCGCCATGAAGGTCATGAGCGCGTCGTGATGACGTTCAACACACCACGCATCCGACAGGGACAGCGCCAATTTTGTCCCTGACGCTTTGGCAATTTCCGCCACGCGCTGATAACAATCCGGGCCCGCGGGCGCATCGAACAAATAGCCTTCGAGATACGCCCAATCGGCTTTGGCGATCAATTCTTCATTCATGTCATCGGCGTTCAAGGTGATGCAAGCGCCCAGAAAAGTATTCATGGTTCTTTCGCTATCGGGTGTCACCAAAATGATCGAACAGGCGGTCTGATTATCTGGATCATAGACCGGCGGGAAACTGACGCCCGCGGCGCGAATATCATGGGCAAAGACTTTGCCCAGCACATCGTCGGAAATCTTACCGATAAATCCCGCACTGCCCCCAAAAGACGTGACGCCAACCGCGGTATTGGCGGCAGACCCCCCTGAAATTTCAATCGCCGGGCCAATCGCATCATAAAGTTGGCTGGCGCGGGCGCCATCGATCAAATTCATCGCGCTTTTTTCCATGCCCTGATCCTGAATAAACTGATCATCAGCCTTGGCGATAATATCAACAATGGCATTCCCAATGGTCACAATAGAGGCGGGGGTGGACATCACAAGCGTTCCTTTATCAATAAACTCCATCACTCATACCGTATAATGATTGAAAACTGAAGGTTGAAAGGATATGACCTTTATAAGGCTTATGGTGAGAGCAAGAGATGCGTTATCTTTTTTCGGTTGTTTTAAGTGGATTGGTGCTGAGTTTGGCCGCCTGTCAGCCGCCATCTTCGCCTGAAGTCACCGCGCCCACCCCTTCAACGCCCGTCACAGAAACTGAAGTGGTTTGGGATGTACCCGGTCAAGACGATTACCCACCTGCGCCGCCTGCTGACCCCATCACCGATGAGACCGTCGCCGCGATCATTGATGAGATCAAT
>CAJXME010000128.1 GCA_913056245.1 uncultured Alphaproteobacteria bacterium
CCATCTCCGCCAGGCCATTGAGCATCGCGGCAGCGGGCGCGGGCAGTACCGCGGCAAGGGATTTGACCTCAGCCGCCAATTGCGCGGCGGTCTGCATCGGCATATCCAAAAGCCGGCAAAGCGCATCCCCGGCATCGCCGCCATAGCGCTTGACCAGCATATGATCTTTCGCGGTCACCGCTTGCTGAAGGTCGCTATCAGCTTCGGTGATCGCCGCCAGCAATCGCGGCGCGCCGAGATCAATCGTCAGCCGCGCCACCCCCGCATCTTGAAGCGCGGCCAAAGCCGCGACAGCGACTTCCGCGTCATGGCCAATTTGATGGGCGCCAATCATTTCCGCACCGACTTGCGTCAATTGACGTTCGGGATTGAGCGGGTCAGGCGTGACGCGCAGAACATCGCCGGAATACGCCAAGCGAAGCGGCCGTTCTTGATGCTGAAGCCGGGTGCTGGCGATGCGGGCGATTTGCGCAGTCATATCGGCACGAATGGCCATCATCTGCCCCGATTGCGGGTCCATCACGCGGAAACTATTGCCTGCCAGCGACGCGCCGGGGCCATCGGCCAATAACGTATCTTCAAATTCCACCAAAGGCGGCTTGACGCGCAGATAGCCAAGACCACGGAAACTGCCAAGGATGGAACTGATCGCCGCCGCCTCACGGCTGGCATCACCGGGCATCAAATCGCTTAATCCCGCGGGCAATAATCCGGGGCGCGATCGTGGGTTTTGGTCAGGCGTATCCGCCATGGTGAGCCTCAAAAACGAGAATGACGTTTGGGTATAGCCATTCCTACCGCACCCCCCCGATTTCTGCAAGGGAAAGCGGCCTATAAACCGCTTCCCCTTTCCCCATCACGCGAAATGCAATTGATCGGCGCGGACAACCTGCGGCAGGTCACGGAGCGCCGATAAAAACGCTTCATCAGGTGGGCTGTCGATTTCCACCAGCGCGATGGCTTCGCCCCCCACTTCGCGCCGCCCGAGATGAAAAGTGGCAATGTTGATCCCTTTTTTACCGCAGAGCGAACCGAGATCACCGATAAAGCCCGGTTTGTCGTAATTCCGCAGATAGAGCAGGTTTTCCGGGAAATCGCTTTCCACGCCAATCCCTTGGACTTCGATGATGCGCGGCATGCTGCCCGCCACCAACGTGCCTGCAATCGTCCGTGAGACTTCATCGCCGCCATTGGCGCGGTAAGTCACAGTCAAGCGGATCATGGTTTGATAATCGCAAGGCCGATCATGGCGCACCGATGAGACATTGATGCCGCGCGATTGCGCCAAGGTTGAAGCGTTGACCATATTGGCTGAAGCCATCACCGGTTCCATCAACCCCGCCAAGCATGACGCCACCACGGGTTCGATGTTGAGATGCGCTGCCGTGCCGTCAAATTCGATGCTGATCGCGGTTAAATTGGAGCGCGTCACCTGCCCCAAGAAGGAGCCTAACTTCCGCGCTAGGTTCATATAAGGTACTAAGATTGGCGCTTCTTCGGCGGTGACATTCGGCATATTGATGGCGTTGGTGACCGCGCCGCTGATCAGATAATCAGCGATTTGTTCAGCGATTTGCACCGCGACTTTTTCTTGCGCTTCGGCGGTGCTGGCGCCCAGATGAGGCGTTGCCACCAAATTCGGCGCGTCAAACAAGATGTTATCATGTGCGGGTTCTTGGACAAAGACATCGACCGCAGCCCCCGCCAAGTGACCGGTTTCAAGCGCGCCCCTCAAAGCCACTTCATCAACCAAACCACCGCGCGCGCAATTGATCAGCCTTGCGCCCTTCTTCATCTTTTGGATGGCGTCGGCGTTGATGATATTGCGCGTGTCCTCCGTCAAGGGCGTGTGCAAGGAAATGTAATCGGCGCGTTGCAACAGATCATCAAGATCGCATTTCTCCACGCCGAGGCTCTTGGCTTTGTCTTCGCTTAAATACGGATCATAGGCCATGACTTTCATCTTCAAGCCCTGCGCTCTATCGGCAACAATCGCGCCAATATTGCCGCATCCGATCAGCCCTAAGCGCTTGCCCGTGACTTCCGTGCCGACAAAGGCTGATTTTTCCCATTTGCCCGCAATGGTCGAGGCATGCGCCTGCGGGATCATCCGAGACGAGGCCAAGAGCATCGAGATGGCGTGTTCGGCGGTGGTGATCGCGTTGCCAAAAGGTGTGTTCATCACCACCACCCCATGCTGGGTGGCGGCGGCACTGTCGATATTATCCACGCCAATGCCTGCGCGACCGATGACTTTCAGCGATTTCCCTGCATTGGCGGCAAGCACCTCAGCCGTGACTTTGGTGGCAGAACGGATCGCCAAGCCATCATAATCGCCAAGCCGTTTGATCAATTCTTCGGCAGGCAAGCCCGGCTCATAATCCACATGAATGCCGCGTGAGGTCAGAATCTCGACCGCCGCTGGGCTTAATTTATCGCTGATTAAAACGCGAGGGGGAGTTGAATTACTGGTCATGGCCTACGGCCTCCTTTGTTGCAATGTCTTGGGCAATTTGATTGAGCGCCCAGTCAATCCAAGGTGTTAATAATGCTAAATCGTCAGCCTCAACGGTCGGCCCGCCCCAAATCCGCAAGCCGGGAGGGGCATCGCGATAAGCGGCGATGTCATACGCAACGTCTTCATCTTCCAAGAGACGCACCAGGGCTTTGGCCATGCGGCTTTGTTCAATCTCGCTGGCGGAAGTAAACCAATCGGCGGTGATCTTAAGGGTGATGGAGGTGGGGGACACGGTTGCAGGATCGGTCGCCAAAAACGCCAATTGGTCATGGTTTTCCACCCAAGATTTGATGATGGCAAAATTAGCATCCACCCGCGCAAACAAAGCGTCTCGCCCGCCGATAGACTTTGCCCAATCGAGGGCATCAATTGCGTCTTCGACACAAAGCATCGACGGCGTGTTGATCGTCGCGCCGCGGAAAATACCATCCTGCAATTTGCCGTTTTTCGTGAGTTGAAAAATCTTTGGCAAAGGCCATGGCGGGGTGTAGGTTTCGAGCCGCTCAACGGCTTTGGGCGATAAGACGATCACGCCATGACCGCCCTCACCGCCTAGGGATTTCTGCCAAGAGAAAGTGATGACATCGAGTTTTTCAATCGGCATCGGCATGGCAAAAGCCGCGGAAGTGGAATCGGCGATGATCAGCCCTTTGCGATTGGGGTTGATCCAATCATCATTCGGCACCCGCACGCCAGAGGCGGTGCCATTCCAAGTCAGCACAACATCGCGATCATCATCGAGTTGGCTGAAATCTGGCAGGTCACCGTAAGCCGCATCAAAAACCCGCACATCTTCCAGCGGCAATTGCTTGACGGCATCATTGACCCAAGTTTTCCCGAAGGCTTCCCAAGCCAGCATATCGACACCGCGAGCGCCCAAAAGCGACCACATGGCCATTTCCACGGCGCCGGTATCAGAAGCAGGCACAATCCCAATGAGATAATCATCAGGCAAGCCGAGCAATTCGCGCATCGCGTCATGGCAATATTGAATTTTGGAAACACCGTCTTTCGCGCGGTGGGAGCGGCCAACAAAAGCATCGTTTAAGCAGGAGGGAGACCACCCGGGACGCTTGCGTGTTGGGCCACTGGAAAAGTGGCGGTTAGCAGGACGTCGCTCAGGACGCGGAAACGCTTGGGTATGATCAGGTTGCATCAACCTATCCTCCATAGATGTGACCATTCGTTGGGGAATGGTGGCCCGCGCAAAGTAATAATCTGTCCTCATTTATTGTCAATATCTTTTTCAAAAGCGCGTTCTGGTTTAGAGTGAAATTCTGACCATGGAGGCACGAATGACCGAAGCAACCACCCCTTTATTATATGACCTTGTGACAGGCGATGGGCGATCGTTAAGCCCTTGGTGTTGGCCGGTGAAAATGGCCATCGCGCATAAAAATATCGCGGTGGAAACCAAGCCTTTGATCTTCAGCGAGAAGGATCAGGTGATCACCGCAGGGGGCAAAACCTTCCCATTCTTGGTTGAAACCGATGGTCAGATTTATGATGATTCGCGGCTGATCATTGATCATCTGGAAAAAAAATACCCTGAACCCACCCTTTTCCCCGGCGGCGTCTCAGGGCTATCGCATTATCAACTTGTCTTCCGTTATTGCCAAGCAACCCTGTTCCCCACATTGGTCTCGATGATCCTTGTGGATATTCCAGACGTACTTGACCCTAGGGATAAAGATTATTTCATCACCAGCCGTGAAAAGCGTGTTGGCATGCCGCTGGCGGATTATTGCGCCAAACGTGAGGAGTTGCGCCCCACGCTGAACAATCAACTCGACCCGTTCCGCAAAGCCATGGCCGTTGGCGGCTTTATTTGCGGGGATGCGCCGGCGATGTCCGATTATATGCTCTTTGGCATGCTGCAATGGGCGCGGGTCACGTCACCGTTTGAACTCTACGATCAATATGATGACATCTGGGATTGGATGGAAAAAATGCTCGATCTCTATGATGGTCTAGGCCGAAACACAGCAAAGGCTTAACGCGAAAGGCGTCAGGCCAGAAGGTT
>CAJXME010000129.1 GCA_913056245.1 uncultured Alphaproteobacteria bacterium
ATAATTCGTGCCAAGATGACGATCAAGATCGCGCAACCCATTGTGACCGCCATGGCCGCCGCCTTGCTTGACGCGCAATTTGCCAGGGGCAAGATCGATATCATCATGGGCAACGATTAAAGAATCTGGGGTCAATTTGTAAAAGCCAAGAACATCCTTCACGGGCAGGCCGGAGCGGTTCATATAAGCCATGGGTTTGACAAGAGTGACTTTGGTGGTGCCGATGCGGCCATCGGATAAAGCGGCGTTGTATTTACTGCGCCAAGGGGAGAATTCATGCCGCTGGTGAATTTCATCCAGCAGCATGAATCCAATGTTATGTCGGGTTCCAGCGTATTTCGCGCCGGGATTCCCTAATCCGGTTAGAACAATCATGGGATTCGTTCCAGCGGTGCGGATAGAGGATTATTCCTCGTCACCTTCGCTTGCTTCGGCTTCCTCTTCTGCACCGTCTTCAGTTGGTTCTTCTTCAACTTCAGCGGCAGGAGCGGCGATGGTAGCAATGGTGAAGTCACGATCCGTGATGGTGGGTTCAACTTCATCAGGCAGGGTGACTGCGCTGATATGAATGGAATCACCAACGGCGGTGCCTTCAAGGTCAACCACAACGCTTTCAGGGATGGCGGTGGCAGGGCAGGACAATTCAACTTCGTGCCGCACAACGTTCAGAATACCGCCGGTCTTCAAGCCAGGGGAAAGTTCTTCGTTGATGAATTCCACCGCAACCATAACGGCAATTTTTGCCCCTTTTGCGATCCGCAGGAAATCAACATGAAGCGGAACATCAGTGACAGGGTGGAATTGGATATCACGCGTCAAAACGCTGTTATCGCCACCATCGACTTTGATGTTCAACAACTGGCTGAAAATACCAGGCTGATTGATCAATTTGCGGAAAGTATTGGCATCAAGATTGATGCTAAGGGGGTCTTTACGGTCGCCATAAATTACGGCTGGGATCAAACCAGCACGACGTGCCGCCCGGGCGGACCCCTTACCTGCCCGGTCGCGCTTTTCTGCGCTTAATGTCGTTACATCTGACATTTTATTTCTCCATAAAATGGGCCATGCCTCCAGGGGTGCATGGCTGGGTTTCTTCTTGCTTTGATGATCAAGGCAAGAATGATGCTTTCCTAGCGTGTTCACGCCAAAAAGGAAAGAAAATTATGCAATTAGTTGAACAGCGATGATACCGACCGTTCTTCGTTAATCCGCAGGATGGCTTCGCCAAGCAAAGGCGCTACGGTGAGTTGATGAATGTTTTTCGCCACTCGCATGGCTTCGGTGGCCAAAATGCTGTCGGTGGTGACCAAGGAGGTCAACGGCGAGGAGGCAACCCGTGAGACCGCGCCGCCTGATAACACGCCGTGGGTGACGTAAGCATCGACCGAAACCGCGCCTTTGTCGATCAGCGCTTGCGCGGCGTTGCAAAGCGTCCCGCCGCTATCGACGATATCATCAACCATGATGCAGCGGCGGCCATCGACATCACCAATGATATTCATGACTTCAGAAACGCCAGCGCGCTCACGGCGCTTATCGATAATCGCCAGATCAGCATCAAGCCGCTTGGCGACAGCACGGGCGCGAACCACACCGCCGACATCAGGCGAGACAATCACCAAACGATCATCGGGGTATTTTTTGCGAATATCATCGGTCAAAACCGGCGCGGCAAAGAGATTATCCGTTGGAATGTCAAAGAAGCCTTGGATTTGATCGGCGTGTAAATCCATGGTCAAAACGCGATCCGCGCCAGCAGAGGTGATCAGGTTCGCCACCAATTTTGCGGAAATAGGCGTTCTGGGGCCTGATTTGCGATCTTGACGGGCGTAACCGTAATACGGCACCACGGCGGTCACACGGCGCGCTGAGCCGCGACGAAGGGCATCAAGCGTCACCAGCAATTCCATCAAATTGTCATTGGCAGGGTAGGACGTGGATTGCACCACAAAAACATCTTCACCACGGACATTTTCTTGAATTTCAGCAAAGACTTCCATATCCGCAAAGCGGCGGATATCAGCTTTTGTCAGAGGGCAATCAAGATAGGCGGCTATGGCTTCGGCAAGCGGGCGATTCGAATTACAGGCCAGGATTTTCATGCTTCAATCCAAAAAAGCGACAGTCGAATGTTGATACCAATTCCAACCCCAAGGGGCAAGGCAAAGGTTACAGATTTATTACATGATCACGCAGGATACACATAACCCTAAGAAAAACAGGCCTAAAAAAATATAAAGATGCGGCATGAAATCTCTCTTTTGGTGTTAATCGCTCAAGTCCGTTAACCGAATCATAGACATCAAACGGCCGCTATCGGGGTGCTGGGCATGGCAAGCGCGGCGGTGGCTGAAGAAACGATCATCGCTATACGTGTCTTCGGTCATGCGGTCAGCCTTCACATCAACGGCTTTGATTTGGGCGGTCACAAAACCGGGCAAATCAAATCGCCAATGATGCGGCTGGTCATCGGCTTTGAAAAAGCGGCTGGCCTTGGCATCCGGGGCGCAGACTTCGTCTCGAAGATCATCCCCCACTTGATAGGAGTCTTGTTGAATAGCCGGACCCGTGACCGCGATGATGTGATCGCGCTCAGCCCCCGCCTTGATCATCATGTCAATGGTGCTGGTTGTGATGCCAGCCACCGCACCGCGCCAACCCGCATGAGCTGCGGCGACGATGCGATTTTTGGGATCGGCAAAAAGCACAGGCACGCAATCGGCGGTGAGGATCATGCAAGTCAGGCCAAATTCATGGGCAACCAAAGCATCGCCTTCCGGGCGGTCGTCGCTTTCGGCGGAAGCGTGGCGGCAAATATTGGAATGGATTTGATAGAGGCCGCAGAGCGTATCCTTGCCGCCGCCAATCGCCTCCATGGCACGGTTGCGGTTTTCTTTGACGTGGCTCATGTCATCTTTTGACCCTAAGCCGCCATTCAGGCTGTCGTAAAGGCCGGAACTGACCCCGCCATGACGTGTAAAAAACCCATGACGAATGCCCGGGATGTTAAGCCAAGGGTGGGTTAGAAAATGAGGATGATCAGTCATGTTTTCATCATCGCGGATTGGCCAGAATTTGCAATCCTGAAAGACGCCCATCAGGGGGAAGAAAACCCGGGAGGCTCGCTATTGGCGTTTGCGGGGAGCAAGGCCATGACTTGGAAGAGCGTTCCCATTTGCGCGGGCGAAGACAGGCGGTCAACGGCGGCGGCGATCAAGCGGCGGGTTTTGGGGTCAGCATCAAGGCTTAATTGTTCGGCGCGCTGATAAAGCCCCAATTGCTTGAGAAACTCACCTTGCCCTATTGGGCCAATGGCTTGGATGTCTTGCTCTTCGGCGTGATGTTTGATCGCGGCGAAATCCACCCATGCCGATAAGTCGGCTTCCCCGGGGCTGTCCAGAATATCCACAGGCTTATGGTCACGCACCGCTTGAAGCGTATCGCCAAAGGGATTGGCTTTGCCGTAATCAATGATCAGCGCCGCGCCGCCAAATTGCTGGACATGGCGGCTGATGCGGGCAACAATCGCGGGCAGCGCAGGGGCGTCTTCAATGATTTGATCGTCTCTGACATCACCGCTTTCACCATGGGGTGAAGGGTTAGAATCAGATGCTTCAAGGCTTAATGACAATTGATTATCCACAAGGGTGACTTTGCGCTCACACCATTGCCCTTGACGGCGCATCCATTGGCGGATGGGCAGCGCGTCAAAGAATTCATTGGCGATAAAGATCAAGGGGATGTTTGGCCAAGGGCTGGCCTCGTCGTGATGCTGAATGGCACGTGGCGAAAGGCGGGCGATTTGTTGATCCTTCAGCGCTGGGCTGATTTCAAGCATATGAAGCGGCCAATTGCGGTTTTGCGAAAAAGGCGTGATGGCGCGCAGAATATCAGCCATCAAAGTGCCGCGCCCCGGCCCCAATTCAAAAAAACCAGCCTGATCCGCGATCCCTTGCCCCTGCATTTGATCAAGGCTCCACAGGCCGATCAATTCGCCGAACATTTGGCTGATTTCAGGGGCGGTGATAAAATCGCCCTTCAAGCCAAAATGATCGCGGGTCATGTAATAGCCGTGTTCAGGATGGCTCAGCGCCAAGGCCATGAATTCATCAAGCGCTATAGGCCCTTCCGCCATGATGCGCGATTTGATCAGCTGACATAAAGCCGTGTCTTGGTCTGCTGCCATGGTGCTATCCATTGGCATTTCTGAGCGGAGCATTTCGGCGCGCGCGCAGAATAAAGATCATGCCAATCAAAACCATGGGCAGGGATAGGATTTGCCCCATGGTGACGCTTCCAACAATGAAACCCAGTTGCGCGTCCGGCTCGCGGAAATATTCGACAACGATGCGGCAGAGGCCATATCCCGCGATGAAAAGCCCTAGCATCATGCCCGGGCGTTGCCGCGCGCCCATGCGATACGCCATCACCAAGATAAAAAACAGCAATCCCCCTTCAAGGAGCGCTTCGTAAATCTGGCTGGGATGGCGGGGTTGACCATCGCGATTGTGG
>CAJXME010000130.1 GCA_913056245.1 uncultured Alphaproteobacteria bacterium
CTTAATGCCGCCATGGGTCGCTGGATCAAGCCATTCAACCATGCCCGGATAGTGACGCTCCCAACCGGCCATAAATAGGCCTTGCTTGGAGAACTTTTCCTTCGGATCAAGAATGATGATCTTTGCCGTTGGGTTCACTTGGGTGAGGTTGTGGGCGATCATGGAAATCCGCTCATAAGGTCCAGGTGGGCAACGGTATGGGTTTGGTGGCGCCACCATGACAAAAGTGCCGCCTTGCTTCATGTTCATCACTTGGTCGCGAAGCACTTTGACTTGCGTGCCGGATTTCCAAGCATGCGGCATGCGGGTTTGATCCGCCGCGCTATACCCTGGGACGCTGGAGTAATCCAGATCAATCCCCGGCGACAAGACCAGACGATCGTAAGGCAGTTCTGCGCCGCTTGCCAATTTCAGGACTTTGCGGCTGCCATCAACGGATGCTGCCCAATCATGGACAACATTAACGCCGTGGTTGCTCGACAGGTTTTCATACCCGTGACCAATCGAATCGTAATCGCGGAAACCGCCGAGATACAGATTGGAAAAGAAGCAGGTGTAATATTGCTTGGACGCTTCCACCAAGGTCACATGAATAGCGCCTTTGGAATCTTTCGCAATATAACGCGCGGCCGTGGCGCCGCCAGCGCCGCCGCCAACCACCACCACCCGTGGTGTTGCGCCGAATGCCAGTGATGGCATCGCTAAAGCGCCGGTGGTTGCTGCAAATAAGCCAGAAAACTGGCGTCTTGACATTTTGGACATATCTATCCCCCCGTTCATTGTTTATAAAACATATAAAAAACAACATATGTTATAGCGTATATACTACCATAATATATGATTTTTCATATCAATTATTTTTATAGGGTTAATCGCCCGCCGGCAAAGACGCGAAATATACGGCGAGTGAGGCGATTTGCTCATCGTCAAGCCGCCCCGCCACGGTTTGCATGACGTTGTTCGACAATTCTTTGTTGCGATAGGCCAGCATGATGGCGATGAAGCCTTCAGGGTCGAGGCCGGTGATGGATGGCAAGCCCTGATTTGAGCCATTTTTCTGATGGCAAGTGACGCATTCGCCGGAAAGATATTCGCCATATCCTATATCGGCTTTGTCCAAGAGCGCGCTATCGGCTAAGGATGGTGAGGCGGCGGCCAGCATCATCAGCGCCCCTGCCGCAAGGCGTTTGACCAATGGTTCAATCTTGTTTTTGCGTTGTTGTTGAACCATGGACTTCACCCCCCTTGCCATTGGTTATGTTATTCACATTACATTACATAGGGAAATCTTATTATATTAAACAGGCTCAATGCAACGCCTTTCGATGCCGATGGACTTCATCGCGCAAGATTTCAGGCGCAAAGATTGTTGACAGGTCTTCGTGAAAGTCTTTTCAATACTCTATGACCCTCATGCCTTGGTGACGATATGTTATTCAGCATACAACTTTCAGCGGATTATCCCGATAAAGCCTATGGCGGGGATCGCGTTTATGGAGATATGCTCGATCAGGCGGTGCTGGCCGACCGCTTAGGGTTTGATGCGGTCTCGATCACCGAACATCATTTGATGAATTGTTTGATGATGCCCGCGCCCTTGCAATTCGCGGTCAAGATCGCCGCCATGACGTCGCAAATCAAGATCATGACCTCCATCGTTGTCTTGCCGCTCCATGATATGCGGGTTTATGCAGGGGAAGTGGTGGTGGCGGATATCTTTACCGATGGCCGATTGCTCTTGGGCGTGGGGCGAGGCGCTTTTGCCTATGAGATGGAACGGATGGGCGTTCCCATGGATGAAACCCAAGCGCGGTTTAATGAATCCCTCGATGTCTTACAAGCGTTGCTGAGCCAAGAAGAGGTGTCGTGGCATGGCGATTACTATCAATTTGATCCGATCACCATCATGCCACGGCCCATCCGCCTCGGGGGGCCGCCGATGATGATGGCGGTGATGAACCCCGATGGCATCTATCATTGCGCCAAACGCGGCTTTCATATCCAAACGACGCCGCTTTCGGGCAATCATCAATTGTTGCTCGATCAGGTTTCCGCCTTTAATCGCGCCAAAGACGAGATGGGGGATAAAAGTGAAGTGACGCTGACCCTGTCGCGGGTGGCGCATATGGCTAAAAATGACAGGGACAAAAAGCAAAAGATTGAAGCCGCCCATCGGTATTATGGCCGGTTTGATAATGTCTTCACCGGCCCCGGCTTGGTCGATCATGGCATGGTCAGGCCGCTCGAGTGCCAAACGCCCATCGATGAATTGGGCGAAAGCCTGTTGATTGGCACGCCCTCGGAAATGATTGATAAATTGGCGCCCTATGCGGAATTAGGGATCGACCGCGTGATCCTCAACCCCAATTTTGGGCTTTCCGCCGAAGAAACGCTGGAGGCGATCCAATGCTTTGCCGAAGAGGTGATGCCGCATTTTGCCAAACAGCCGCCGATGGTGGCGTAACCTTCACGCTGGTCAGGAGAAACCATGCCCATCCCTTGCGCTTATTCGATTGAAGGCCATGGCCCACCGCTTTTCTTAATCCATGGGATTGGCGCGGCGCGAAACACTTGGGCAAAATTGCTGCCGATCCTGACCCCTCATTATACGGTGATCACCTATGATCTGCGCGGCCATGGCGCGTCCCCTTTGCCCGAGGGGAGTTTTGCCCTTGATGATCTGGTGGAGGATTTGGCCTATCTGCAAGAGCAAACAGGCTTTGACCAAGCGCATTTCGCTGGCCATTCGCTGGGGGGGATGATTGGCCCGGCTTATGCCAAGCGCTATCCTGAAAGGGTGCTGTCCTTGGGGCTGTTATCCACCGCGGCTTTTCGCACTGAAGACGACAGCCAAAAAGTCTGGGCGGTGGTCAAAGCCATGGAAGAGCGGGGGATTCCCAATGTGCTGGAAACGCTCACCGATCGCTGGTTTACCGATGGGTTTATCGCCAGCCATGGTGAGGTGGTGCGCCGCCGCCTCGATCAAGTGATCGCCACCGACGCGGAGGTGTTCCTCAATGTTTTCCGCATTTACGCGGGCACGGAAATGGCGCCATGGATTCATAAAATCACGGTGCCGTCCTTAGTGCTGACGGGGGAAAATGACGGCGGTTACAACCCCCGCCTTAACCAGCAGATTGCCGCGGCGATGCCCGATGCGGAATTGGTCATCCTGCCAAATTACAAGCACTCGTTATTGCTTGAAGCGGGTGATGTTGTGGCGGAGCATATCCACCGTTTCATTGCGGCGCGTTTTGATGAGACGTTAGGTTGAATAAGATGTGGCGATTAGGCTTTGGTCGATTGCCGTCTCTATCAATTCAACGTCGATATTTTATTTTAACTCATTGAAATTCATATAAAATTGAAATTGATGCAAAATTCAAATTAATTGATTCGATGTTTATCAAAGACTAGACAGACCAAAATTTAACGCATAACGTTGAATTTAATAATTATAGTCAAGCCTTTGATGATTTTGTTTTTAGAGGTGAAGGCTATACTTTGCCTACGCAACAGGCAAAGTATAAAAACACGACACCAATATAATGGAGGAAACAGTGAAAAAATTTCTAGGAACAGTGGCCTTGACGACCGTTATTTTAGCGAGCGGCACGGCCTCTGCGTTTGAGTGTAGGCGTAGAGAAGCATCATTTGCCAAACCAGGTGGTTTTCCAGAGCGAGCGCTCACAATGATTGTACCTTACGGCCCTGCTGGGGGTTCAGGACAAGTGGCTGCCGCCATGGCAGATTATCCGACCCGTCAAATCGCCAGCGAGGACTACGCTGTCTTTCTCAACCAAACCGCTGCTGACCTGAGATCGCCCCCAGCCGAATAGGAGCTACGTATGCACGACGTTATTCTGCACCATTACGACGCATCGCCATTTTCGCAGAAAGCGCAGAAGATGCTGGGGCTAAAACGCCTGCAGTGGCAGTCGGTGGAAATGCCAATGACTGCCCCCAAGCCAGACCTGGAGGCCTTGACTGGGGGCTACCGGGGAACCCCCGTCCTGCAGTTTGGCAGCGATATTTTTGTCGACACTGTTGCCTATTCGGAAGCCCCCGAGCATTTTGTCCCAAACACGCCAGCCCTGCTGCGAGATGCCAGTCGGCTCGCAAGCGATACCATGGGGCTGTGGGCGGACAGTTTGTTTGATCCGGTGCTCAAGGCAGCAGTCGCCCAGTACGCTGCAGACTGGGACCCACACTTTTATGCCGACCGCGCTGCGGTTTTCCCCCACCTCGATTTCGCCGCCCTCCCTGCGTCCCTGGAACTGATGGAAATGCGCATCGCCCAACTCGCCGGGCAGTTGGATAAGCGACTTGAGGACGGTCGCTCTTTTATTGACGGGGAAGCCTGCACGTTGGTTGATATCCACTGTTGGGGGATTCTGTGGTTTGTGGGTAACGGCCTGCCCGGTGCGCATGGATTGATGGCGGATCAGGAACATCGATCGCGCTGGCAGGCGCA
>CAJXME010000131.1 GCA_913056245.1 uncultured Alphaproteobacteria bacterium
CTCACGGAGCCCTGGATTGAACAAGAACCTCAGTATTATTCTGAGTATCTTTACTGCACTATTCATCATTGTTGCCTGTGCAACGGAATCCACAGAGGACGCACCTGTAGAGATCCGCACGCTGGGATTTGAAGAGCTGCAAAACCGCTCACCTCGAGAGTCCGAGTTTCAGGTAGATATCCGCCTGAGTGCTGAAAT
This sequence comes from uncultured Alphaproteobacteria bacterium, assembly GCA_913056245.1. Taxonomy (GTDB): domain Bacteria; phylum Pseudomonadota; class Alphaproteobacteria; order Puniceispirillales; family UBA1172; genus JAGWAQ01. The sequence continues at coordinate 199 of CAJXME010000131.1, forward strand.
GAGTGACAAAATTACATTTACCCTCGATGGCAAATCCGTAACCGCAAATGCTGATGAAAGCATCTGGCAAGTTGCGAAACGCGAAGGCACCACCATCCCCCATCTTTGTTATAAAGATAATGAAAACTATCGCGCCGATGGCAATTGCCGCGCGTGCATGGTGGAAATTGAAGGCGAACGGGTGCTGGTGGCATCCTGCATTCGCAAACCGACCGACGGCATGGTGGTCAACACCGCCAATGACCGCGCCACCACCGCCCGCAAAATGGTGATGGAAATGCTGGTGGCGGATCAGCCTGAACGCGCGGATAGCCATGATCCCGCATCACCGCTCTGGCAATTTGCCGAGATGCAAGGCGTTAATGACTCGCGCCTGCCGTCACGCGCTCAGCCTGAACCTGACAGTTCGCATCCCGCGATTGCGGTGAATATGGACGCGTGTATTCAGTGTAACCTCTGCGTTCGCGCTTGCCGTGAAGTGCAAGTCAATGACGTGATTGGCCTTGCCGGTCGCGGGTCTGATGCGCATATCGTCTTTGATCTGGGCGATGACATGGGGCAAAGCACCTGCGTGGGTTGCGGCGAATGTGTCCAAGCCTGCCCAACCGGTGCGTTGATGCCAAAAACCGTTCTTGATGAAAACCAGCATCTGGCCATTACGCCAGATCGCACCGTCGACAGCGTTTGCCCATATTGCGGTGTTGGCTGTCAATTGACCTATTCGATCAAGGACGACAAGATTGTGGCGGTGAACGGGCGTGATGGGCCTGCTAATAAAGGCCGTCTTTGCGTCAAAGGCCGTTATGGCTTTGATTATGTGAATTCCGATGAACGCCTGACCACGCCACTCATTCGGCGTGATGATGTCGCGAAATCAGACAGCCTGCCGTTTGATCCATCGAATCCACTGACGCATTTCCGTCCCGCCACATGGGAAGAAGCGTTGGATAAAGCCGCTGAAGGCTTTGTGAAAATCCGCGAACGCGATGGCGCGAAAGCGCTGGCGGGATTTGGTTCCGCGAAAGGCTCAAACGAAGAAGCCTATTTGGTGCAAAAAATGGTTCGCGCGGGCTTTGGCACGAATAACGTCGACCATTGCACCCGTCTTTGCCACGCGTCTTCAGTGGCGGCATTGATGGAAAACATTGGCTCTGGCGCGGTGACCGCCTCTTTCTCTGAAGCCCGCAATGCTGAAGTCATCATCGTCATCGGCGCAAACCCCACGGTGAACCATCCCGTGGCGGCGACCTTCATCAAAAACGCGGCCAAGAAAGGCGCTCGCCTCTATATCATGGACCCTCGCGGCCAATCGCTCGATCGTTACGCCGAAGCCTCCCTCAATTTCCGCCCCGGCAGCGATGTTGCGCTCTTGAACGGCATGATCAACACGATCATCAGCGAAGGGCTTTATGATGAGAATTACATCAAATCTCATACCGAAGGCTTTGAAGACCTCAAGGCACGCACCGCGGCGACAACCGCAGAAGCCATGTCGCCTATTTGCGGAATTGACGCTGAGGTTATTCGCAAAACTGCTCGCGATTACGCCACGTCAGGCGCATCGATTATCTTCTGGGGCATGGGCGTTTCTCAGCACACCCATGGCACGGATAACGCGCGTTGCTTGATCTCTTTGGCGCTCTTGACGGGCAATGTCGGCAAGCCAGGTTCCGGTCTGCACCCGCTTCGCGGTCAGAACAACGTACAGGGCGCGTCTGACGCTGGCCTTATTCCTATGTTCTACCCTGATTACAAGGCGGTAGGAGGTGATCTTGCCTCAAAGTATGAAGAACTTTGGGGCGTGAAATTGGATCGCGAACGCGGCTTAACCGTGGTCGAGATCACCAATGAAGCCTATGACGGCAACATCAAGGGCATCTATATCATGGGTGAAAACCCGGCCATGTCTGACCCCGATCAGCATCACGCCCGCACGGCTTTGGCTCGGCTTGAGCATCTTGTGGTTCAGGATATTTTCATGACTGAAACCGCCGCTTTCGCCGATGTGATTCTGCCGGCCTCTGCCTTCCCTGAAAAGGATGGCACCTTCACCAATACCGACCGCCGGGTGCAATTGGGGCGTCAAGCGATCAACCCTCCCGGCGACGCCCAGCAAGATTGGTGGATCATCCAAGAATTGGCCAATCGCATTGGTTTGAATTGGACCTATACGCATCCGAAAGATGTCTTTAATGAAATGCGCATCACCATGGCGTCGCTGACGGGCATCACTTGGGATCGTTTGGTCAAGGAAAGCGCGGTGACCTATCCTTGCGCGGATGAGCAATCAGAAGGCCGTGATGTGATCTTCGGCGAAGGTTTCCCAACGGAAAGCGGCCGCGGCAAGATGACCCCTGCCGATGTTCTGCCGCCTGATGAATTGCCCGATGATGATTTCCCCATCGTCTTGTCCACCGGCCGTCTGCTTGAACATTGGCATACCGGCAGTATGACGCGGCGTTCCGAAGCGCTGGATATGATCGAGCCCGAACCAGAAGTGCATATCAATCCTGATGACCTACAAGGCCTCCAAGCTAAGCCGGGTCAGATGATGAAGGTCTCAACGCGGCGCGGCGATATCAACCTTGCCGCCCGGGTCGACCCTGCCCTTCCAAAAGGCATGATCTTTATTCCCTTCTGCTTTACCGAAGCGCCAGCCAATATGCTGACCAACCCTGCGCTGGACCCTTATGGGAAGATTCCAGAATTGAAATTCTCCGCCGCGCGCGTTGAAGTTTCGCAGGATGTCGAAGCCGCGGAATAAGGCTGATTTACACCACCTCTATTTGGATGTCCTCAACACCGAGGGCATCCGTTAGAGAGGTGTATTGGTGAGTTTCTCCCCATCGATTTTTCTTAAGGATTTTTGCGGCATCGCCTTGCAAAATGCCCTTGCCGCCTCATATCTTAGGTCATGAGCATTAAATCTATTCCTTCAGATCACCCTTCCCTTCCCCGCCATGCGAAAACCGGCATTTTGCTGGTCAATCTGGGCACGCCTGATGGCACGGATTTCAAATCCATGCGGCGGTATCTCGATCAATTTTTATCGGATAAACGCGTGGTTGAAGTGCCGCGCCTGTTGTGGTGGGTGATCCTCAATGGGATTATTCTTAACACCCGCCCCAAGAAATCTGGCGAAGCCTATGATCGCATCTGGCTGAAAGACGACCCTGACGGTTCGCCCTTGCGGAAATATACTCGCTTGCAGGCCGAATATCTCAGCCAAGAGATGAAGGCTCAGGTTAAAGCCAATCGCGTGCACGTCACCTATGCGATGCGTTACGGTCAGCCGTCTATTCCAGATCGCCTGAAAGAATTAAAGGACGCGGGGTGCAATCGTCTTTTGGTGGTGCCGCTTTACCCGCAATACGCCGCCGCCACCACCGCGACGGTTAATGACGAAGTCTTCAAATGGATGCTGGAGCAACGCTGGCAACCGGCGTTGCGGACGGTCGCGCCATGGCATGATCACCCGCAATATATCGACGCGCTCGCCCAAAGCGTTCGTCAAAACTTGCAGTTCAAATCCAAGCCTAAAAAAGATCAACATCTGCTGGTCAGTTTTCACGGCATCCCTCAACGGTATTTTGTGCAAGGCGATCCCTATCATTGCCATTGCATGAAAACAGCGCGGCTCTTGCGCGAAAAACTCGGCTGGGATGAAGACCGGTACCATGTCGCGTTTCAATCTCGTTTTGGGCGTGAGCCTTGGATTAAGCCTTATACCGATGAGACCATCGAACGCCTTGCTCATGAAGGGGTTAAAAACTTAGCGATTATGGCGCCGGGATTTGCCGCCGATTGCCTTGAGACCCTCGAAGAACTCAACATGGAAGGCCGGGAAGAGTTCATCGATAATGGCGGCGAAAATTTCACCTATATCCCCTGCCTCAACGCCGATGCCCCGGGCATGGCGCTGATCAAAACACTGATTGATGAAAATATAGGCGGCTGGCTCTAACCCTAGGCATAGAGCCTCTTGCCATCGCCGTTAGCGATGATAAAATTGATCTTCGTTTACGTTGAGGATCACCATCATGTCGCTTCCTGATCATGACCCATCCAGCGAAAAAGCCATCACCATCACCCGCATCGTCGGCTGGGGGGCGATTGCCTTTTCCCTCTTTACGGTGGTCATCGTTCTTTATGTCGGTTTCATCCGATAACCCTTATTTCGAGATTTCACATGAGCAAAAACCAATATCGTATCGCGGTCATCCCAGGGGATGGCATCGGCACTGAAGTAATGCCTGAGGGTTTGCGT
>CAJXME010000132.1 GCA_913056245.1 uncultured Alphaproteobacteria bacterium
CTGCTTTTCGTTCGGCGATCACATCCGCAGAGGCCATAGAAGCAAAGCTGATTAAGGCGGTGGTGAGGAGGATGGGTTTGAACATGGTAATTCTCTTGTCATTTGGCGTTAATCTCAACATAGTATGCCTCAAGATAAGGGCAATAGTCGCCAAGACTAGAGATGAAAGAATGACAATCGCTTTCTACCCTTCTCAAATAGCCGATTGCGCTGATGAAAGATAATGTGATGCTGTTTATTCCGCTCTTTATTCCTATGGTCACTTTTATGGCCATCGCGGCTTTTACGCCTGGCCCTAACAATATTATGCTCGCCGCGTCAGGGGCTAATTTTGGGTTTCGGCGCACGATCCCTCATATGCTGGGGGTCACGGTAGGATTTGGGGTGTTGCTTCTGCTTTTGGGGATGGGGCTGGATCAATTGTTTCAACGCCTGCCCTTGTTGCAGCAAGGCTTTCGCATCGCGGCGCTCTGCTTCATCGCGTATTTGGCTTGGGGGATCGCCAATAGCCAAGGCAACAGCAAGGCCGCCAGCAAAGGCCGTCCGCAATATTTCCTCGAGGCCACCAGTTTTCAATTGATCAATCCGAAGGGCGTGGTCATGGCGATCACGGTGATGTCAACCTTCATCTCGCCTGAATTTGACTTCATCCCACAATACATCACGCTTGTGATTTGTTTCATGGTGATCACCGCCTTGTCCGTCATGGTTTGGGCGGGTTTTGGTATTATCATCAGCCGGTTTTTGAACACCCCAAGCCGCCAACGCATCTTCAACATTACCATGGCCTTATTGCTGGTTTTGTCTATTCTGCCTGTGGCTCTGGATGTATTGGCTTAGGGTGACGGCTGAGTTTATATTCGCGCCAAGAAATGAAGACGCAGGCGGAGACCACAATCATCATCCCCAGAATTTCCATCAGCGCTAGGCTTTCATTCCAGATCAAAAATCCAAGGAGGGCGGCGGCTGGCACCGATAAATATCGGATCGGGGCTAAGACGGCGGCTTCGCCATGGCGATAGGCTGAGGTGAACCCGATTTGCACGAAACTTGCGGCGATGCCAAAGATGATCATCAGCAAAAACGATGACGCGATGATGCCGTTGAACATAGCCACATCGCTTAAATAGATCATCAAGATGGGGTAGCCAATCGCGCCCACGAGGTTATGCCAAAGCGCGACCGTCACCGGTTCTTCGGTTCGCCCTAAAAGACGCAGTAAAACCACCAAAATCGCGCCAGCCAAGGCGGAAATCAGGCCATAGATCGTGCCAATATTAAAATCCCCTTGAAAGGGGTTGGTGATCATAATAATGCCCAGCAATCCCAAGAAAACCGCGCTACCGCGATAGATGCCGACCTTTTCCTTGAGGATCAGGGGAGACAAAATCGTCACGAAAATGGCAGAGGATTGGAACAAGGCGGTGGCTTGACCAAGGGTGGCGTTAGACACCGCCAAAAACCAAAAAATAATGCCAATATGCCCCGCGAGGATTCGCATCAACAAACGATCCCAACGCGTCACCTGCAACAGGTTCATCCCGCGCTTAAAATAAGCCATCGCCGTCAGAAATGGGATGCTGAATAAAAACCGCAGCGACAACAGCACCAATAACGTGGCGATCGGCGCAAGACCTTTGATGATGATCGAGGTGATGATGCCCGCGCTCACCGCCATCAGCATAAATATGATGCCTAAGATATTGCCGGAAAGAAAAGCAGGTTGAGGCTTGGACATAGAAACTCCTGCCAATAATCTAGACAGGATGATCAGGCTTGTCAGCCTAATCTTTAAGCCGCGTTGGAGATTTCCGCGCTGTTCAAAATCGACCAGACGGCTTCGGCTGTCTCACAACCGCGCAGAAGGTCAGAACGGGCTTCATCGCGAAGAAGACGAGACGCAAGGGCAAGAGCCGTCAAATGCTCACCGCCAAGATGATCAGGCGCAATCAACATAAAGACGATATCAACCGGCTGGTCATCATTGGATTGAAAATCAATCGCTTCTTTTAAGATGGCTAATTGCGTCAAAGGCTTGTTGCCGATCGTGTCAGGGAATGGGCAACGGGTGTGAGGGATCGCGATACCGCCGCCAATGCTGGTGCATCCAAGGCGTTCACGCTCCAGCAAATGATCCAGCACATGACGCGCGTTCAAGCCATCGATAGACGCCGTCATGCGGTTCGTCATTTCTTGAAGCACTTGTTTTTTGCTGTTGGCTTTCAACCCGACGATGATGTCATCGGCTGATAATATTGAATTCATTTTCATGGATGAAGAAGCCTGTCTTAGACACCTTGATATAAAAAAGACGCGCTCTCAGAACGCGTGTAGATGCGGTCATAATACGTCAGTATCAGTTTGTCAAGGAAAGCCCAAAAAGGGCTGATGTCAGTGTCGTTTTAGCGGCTGAATTGATTGCCGAGATAGACGTCTTGAACGTTCTGATCGCTCACCACTTCATCAGGCGTGCCGGACATCAGAACGCGGCCATCATGCATAATATAAGCGCGGTCAACGATATCCAGCGTGTCGCGGACATTGTGATCGGTGATCAAGACGCCAAGCCCGTGATTCTTCAATTGCCCAATCAAATCGCGAATCTCAGCAATGGCAATAGGATCAATCCCAGCCAGTGGTTCATCGAGCAATAAGAAGGTTGGGCGTGCGGCGAGGGCGCGGGCGATTTCCACCCGCCGTCTTTCACCACCGGAAAGCGTCAGCGCGCTGGCCGCCCTGAGATGGGCAATGTCAAATTCCGTCAGCAATTCTTCGAGCATGATGCTGCGGGTGTCGGGGTCTTTTTCCACGGTTTCCAGAATGGCGCGGATGTTTTGCTCGACGGTCATGCCGCGGAAAATGCTGGATTCTTGCGGCAGATAACCGATTCCCAATTGCGCCCGGCGATAAACCGGCGTGTCTGAAATGTCAGTTTGATCCAAGAGAATGCGCCCTTCATCGTTTTTGATGAGGCCAGAAATCATATAAAAACACGTGGTCTTGCCCGCGCCATTAGGGCCAAGCAGGCCAACGGCTTCGCCGCGCCGAACATTGATCGACACGTTGCGCACCACCCGTTTTTTCTTAAAGGATTTGCCGATCTGTTCCGCCACAAGACCGGACATTCTGTTGTCGCGCTGAACAAGCCTTGGCCCAGTGTGATCCGAGTCTGCGCCCATCATGGGTGTGGGTTGATCAAAATGGCTCATCCGCAACGCTCATTCATCTGGTTTGTAGAAGCCTAGGAAGCGATTAATCGCGCTCGAAGCCTGTACCAGTTTTTGTTTTTGCCATTCGATCGACCAATCACTTATGGGGCGGCGATTCGCCCTATAGATGAGGTGTTGGCAAGCCTAATAGCATCTTGTTTTATATTTATATCAATTTTGTGACGTAAAAACAACATGATATTCGGCGATTCCATTAGGATACTTTTGGCAAGATACTTTTGGGTTTTATTGCGTTGGTAAAAACACGCCGCCCACCCGTTGGCCTGATTCGGTCGATGACATGGTGCTGGTGCCATTAATTGTGTCGATAATAGCCTTATCGCCATTCATGATATTGCCGCCTTCTTTTATGGTGACGTTTTCGGTCAAAACAGCGATGCCCGTGTCTTTGGAATAGGTCATCTCACCCGCAAAGGCTTGCTGAATGCCGTTATTGCCCGGGGCGTAGACCTCGGCATTCTCCGTCGCGATCACTTCAACAATATCATTTTCTTCGGCGTTCAACGTCGCTTTGATGATGTTGCCTTTCAACTCTTGGCCATTGCTCAGCACCACATGAGCGTTGCCCGTGGCGGTGATCAATTTGGCGTCGCGATCATATTGGATGGACTGCGTCGCCGTCAGCGTTTCATTGCCATTGACGATGCGGGCATTTTTACCCGTCATCATCGCGTTTTGACGCGACATATCATAAGTGATGGTTTCGCCTGTCGCGATCAGCGTCCCGCGGGTGAAGGTCGCGTTCGTCTTCCCCAGAATATGGGTGATGGTGGTGTTGTTGACGTCTTTATTTTCCGCATCTTTTCGTATCTCATCGACATAATCCGCGATGATCACATCAGCCGTGAGGCGCGTGTCGCCACGTGTCGCGCTGGCATTGCCAGTGGCGAACCTCTGGGATAGAATCCCCTCCACATTGGAGCCCTCCCAATCGGGGTGTAGCGCAGCCTGGTTAGCGCGTTTGACTGGGGGTCAAAAGGTCGGAGGTTCGAATCCTCTCAGCCCGACTTAGAAAACTCGCCCTGTTTCGGCAGGGCGAGTTTTTTTGTTCCGTGAATCTCTTCCAGCTCCTTACCGCTTCGTCTTTTAACCTGGATCCATCTTGGTGTGCTGAATCTTTCGAACTTTATTTTTCCGAGGATTCACAGTCTCGCCGTCCAAGCAATTGCTCCACTGCAACGGAGAGTCACGTCATATGTTGCTAGCAATCGCCTCAATTCTATCTTGCT
>CAJXME010000133.1 GCA_913056245.1 uncultured Alphaproteobacteria bacterium
GGTTTCCGCGGCGGCAGGCTTGGTGCCAACGAACAGAACACGGCCACCGCGAGCGGCGGTTTGGCTGGCAATTTCAAGCGCCTGATACAGCATCGGCACAGTTTGTTGCAGGTCAAGAATATGAATGTTGTTGCGTGAGCCAAAAATGAAACGTTCCATTTTTGGGTTCCAACGACGGGTGTGGTGACCAAAGTGAACGCCCGCTTCAAGCAATTGGCGCATGGTAAAACTTGGTAGAGGCATGGATGAACTCCTTCTTTTCCGGTTAAGCCTCCATGAAGGGTGGAAGGATTGCGCCTTCACCGGATGGTGTTTGTCTGGCTTAGAGCCACAAGACGCTTCGGAATTTGCCGAAAACACCGCCTTCATGTGTGAATTCCTACACGTTGCCGCGCAGGTGATGTTTATCTACCGTCATCAGGGGCAGATTGCAAGTCTATTTTCGGGAAAATATTGGTGACGAAGGCCAATCCATCACCCGAGATCACGAATAGCCGCCACCCCGGGCAAAGCCTTGATCATTTGGCGGAACTGCGGCGACAACTTAAAGCCGCCATAGATCGCCACGGTGACAAATTGACCCTCGGCTTGGATGGTAAACTGAACCTTCCCTTTGCCAGCCCCGTCACGCCTGAGGCCTTCTTTGATGCCGTCAATCGCATCGGCGTGAAGCAAAGATATATCCACCGTCGTGCCTTGAGCATTGGCTTGATCATCAAGACTTGTGATGCGGTCAATCAACAGCCGCACCCCGCCTTCTTCCATGCGAGCATCAGCCTTGACCATCACCGGCGCATCGCTATCGAGGTAAGGTTCCGCCGCCGTGAGCGTTTCTGAAAACGCCGTGGCTTCAAAACTGCCCGTTTGATCGGTGAATTGAATAAAGGCATAACGATTGCCGCGCGCCGAACGACGGATTCTTTTCGCGGTAATGATCCCCGCGAGTTTCAGCCTACAGCCATTGCCGCGATTTTTAACTTCGGTTTCGATTTGATTGGCGGGTGTGATCTCCAACCTTGCCATTTGATCCGCGTAATCATCCAAAGGATGGGCGGAGATATAAAGCCCTAAAGCGGCAAATTCTTCGTCCAATTTGGTTTTGCTTGGCGCGGGGGGAATGTTCGGCAAAACGATTTTGAGCCGTGTTTCATCCGTGCCGCCAAAGAGGTTTTCTTGTTCGGATTCCTGTTCACGCTTAATCGCTTGCCCATGGCCAACAATCGCATCCAGCCCAGCCATGAGTTGCGCGCGGTTATCCACCAAACTATCCAACGCCCCAGCCTTGATTAGGTTTTCCAGAAAACGGCGCGACAATGTCCCCGCCATGCGCGTGGCAAAGTCATCCAGATTAGCAAACAGGCCTTGCTGATTCCGGTTTTCAACCAAATGCGCCATGGCCTCCATCCCGACATTTCGGATCGCCCCCAAGGCATAACGCACCGCCAATTGACCTTTCTGATCTTCCACCACAAAGCGCGCTTCTGAGGCGTTGACATCGGGCGGCAGCACCGGGATATCGTGGGTGATGCAATCTTGCTTGAAGACCGATAATTTATCGGTATTCCCCGCGTCAAGCGTCATGGAAGCGGCCAGAAACGCGGCGGGATAATTCGCCTTAAGCCATGCGGTTTGCCACGAGATCAGGGCATAAGCGGCGGCGTGGGATTTGTTAAACCCATAGCCCGCAAAAGCGTTGATCTGGTCAAAAATATCGGAGGCAAGCGAGGCGGCAATGTCGTTTTCAGCACAGCCAGAGACAAATTTTTCACGTTGGGCATCCATTTCCGCTTGAATTTTCTTCCCCATGGCGCGCCGCAAAATATCCGCACCGCCAAGGGTATAGCCTGCCAACACCTGGGCGGCTTGCTGGACTTGCTCCTGATAAATCATAATGCCATAGGTTTCCGCCAAGACCGGCTCCAACCATGGGTGCATATATTTGACTTCTTCTCGGCCATGCTTACGCGCAACATAATTGGGGATATTATCCATCGGCCCCGGGCGATAGAGTGCCACCACCGCGATGATATCTTCAAAACGGTCAGGCTTCAGGCCTCTCAGCACATCGCGCATACCCGTCGATTCCAACTGGAAGACGCCCACCGTATCGCCGCGCGACAACATGGCAAAAGTTTTGTCATCGGCAAGCGGGATATCATCGAGCGATAAATCAATCCCTTGGCGCTGCAAAAGATGAAGCGTTTGCTGCAAGACGGTCAGGGTTTTGAGTCCCAAAAAGTCAAATTTGACCAGCCCTGCTTTTTCCACCCATTTCATGTTGAATTGCGTCAAGGGCATATCGGATCGAGGATCACGATAAAGCGGCACCAATTCCGGCAAAGGGCGATCGCCAATCACCAAGCCCGCGGCATGGGTCGAGGCGTGGCGATAAAGGCCTTCCAATTGGCAGGACACGCGGAGCAATTCTGAGACTTGCTCATCCTGATCACGTTCGCGTTTCAACTCATCTTCTTCTTCGATGGCGCGGTTCAGCGTGACGGGATTGGCGGGATTGCTGGGCACAAGTTTGGCGATGCGATCCACCTGACCATAAGGAAGCCCCATGACCCGCCCCACATCACGGAGCGCCGCCCGCGCTTGCAGAGACCCAAAGGTGATGATTTGCGCCACGCGATCCGTGCCGTATTTTTTCTGGACATAGGTGATCACCTCATCGCGGCGATCTTGGCAAAAATCAATATCGAAATCAGGCATGGAAACACGTTCCGGATTAAGGAAACGTTCAAACAGAAGCCCCCAGCGGATCGGGTCAAGATCGGTGATGCCGAGCGCAAACCCCACCAGTGAACCCGCGCCAGACCCCCGCCCCGGCCCCACGGGAATGCCATGATCCTTTGACCAGCCAATGAAATCCGCAACGATGAGGAAATACCCCGCAAACCCCATCTGGATGATGACGTTCAATTCAAAATCAAGACGGTCTTGATAGGTTTTGATTTGCTCCGCGTCGTCACGGATGCTGTCAAAACTTGGGGTTGCAAATCGCTTTTCCAATCCAGCGCGGGCTTCAGAGCGCAGGTGATCTTCTTCGGTCATCCCTTCAGGCACTGGGAAAGCCGGCAGAATAGGCGCCTTGCTTGGCACTTTATAAGCACAGCGGCGGGCAATCACCGCCGTGTTGTCAATGGCTTCCGGCAGATCGTGAAACGCCGACGCCATTTCGGACGCGGATTTCAAATAATGTTGATCGGTTTCGCGGCGGCGGCTGGTTTCATCCAAGGTGACTCCTTGTGAAATACAGAGCAACACTTCATGAGCGGCGGCCATTTCAGGCTTGGCAAAATAGCAGTCATTGGTGGCGACCAGCGGCACGTCCAACCGATAGGCCAAATCGAGCAAAATCGGTTCCGACGCCGCTTCACGGCTGGTGCCATGGCGTTGCAATTCAACATAGACCCGCCCGGGCAAAAGCCGCATCAAATGCTGCAAGCGTGTTTCCGCCAACCCCGCCTGACCATCCGCCGCAGCGCCTGCAACAAAGCCTCGCGCAGAGCCGCCCGTCAACAGAATCAAGCCTTCATGATAACGTTCTAAGGCATCAATCGGCACAAAGGGGGTATTGCTTTCGGCGAGCAACGCATCGGAAATCAAGCGCGAGAGATTAAGCCAGCCGGTTTCGTTTTGCACCAACAGCACCACTTCACCTTTCGGCGTGTCGTCACCATCCGACAGAACGACCTGCGCGCCGATGATCGGCTGAATGCCCTCGCCCACAGCCTTATCAGAAAATTCAAGGGCAGCGAAATTATTGAAACTATCAGTGATCGCCACCGCCGGCTGTTCCAGCGTTTTGACCGCTTTGATCAAATCGCCAATCTGAAAGGTGCCTTCAGCAAGCGAATAGGCGGAATGAACCCGGAGATGGACGAATAATGGTGATGACATGCCCCATATTGGCAACGCGGCATCGCAGTGGCAAGGGGCAAGCACAGAGCATAGAAAATCTTAAGGTTTTAGCCGATGCGAGGCGTCGAAATCAGGCCTCTAAAATTTGACCATTCCGAATCGTCACCACCCGATCCATGGATTTGGCCAAGTCGGCGTTATGGGTGACAATCAACGCCGCTGTGTTGGTGTTGCGAATAATCGCCGTCAAATGGCTGAAGACATCCGCCGCTGTTTCTGGATCAAGATTGCCCGTCGGCTCATCAGCCAGCAAAATATGAGGAGCATTCGCCACCGCTCGGGCAATCGCCACCCGTTGTTGTTCGCCCCCTGACAATTGCCCCGGGCGATGATCGGCGCGATTCTCGAGATGCACCATCGCCAATAATTGTTGCGCCCGTGAGGTGGCTTCCCCTCGCGGCAACCCCGCCAGCATTTGGGGAATCAGCAAATTCTCAAGGGCGGAGAATTCTGGCAACAACCGATGGAATTGAAACACAAACCCGATTTGATGGCGGCGCAGTTTTGCCCGCCCTCGGG
>CAJXME010000134.1 GCA_913056245.1 uncultured Alphaproteobacteria bacterium
GGTTGCGGCGCACGGCGTTCCCAGTCTTTTTCGAAGCTGTGAGGCCAAGCCGCCAGTCATCGCGGCCGGTGGGCGCGGCCTGCAGGACAAAGCCTGCCGCCACCGCTTTGACGCCGCTGTCTCGTGCCGCCAGAAAACCGGCGCGCGACGGGATGCTGACCAGAGCGGTCACCGCGGCGTCATCCGAAGATCAGGCAGACAGGCGCGAACGGCCCTTTGCCCGGCGCGCGCGCAGAACGCGGCGGCCGCCAACAGTTGCCATGCGCGACCGGAAACCGTGACGGCGCTTGCGAACGAGAACACTCAGCTGGTAGGTGCGTTTCATGATGACGCTCCCTCGACACTGAATTGGTTGTCAGAAACTGGATGGGGTTGTAGGGCTGAAGCGGCCTACTGTCAATGTCTTATCGGACTTGCGTGCCAATCGGCCCCGCAGGCTTCAGCTTCCGATGGAAATGTTCACCAGCGGCAGGTGATCAGCCGCGTTGGCCGATGATCGGTGTCGATGGCTGCGGTTCCATGTCCCACGGGAAGAAGATCCAGGTGTCCTGCGATACTTCGGTGACGAAGGTGTCGACAAGCGGACGCCCGGCGGGCTTGGCATAGACGGTGGCGAAATGCGCCTCCGGCATCATCGTGCGCAACGCCTTCGCCGTCTCGCCGGTATCGACCAGATCATCGACAATCAGCCATCCCTTGCCGTTGCCCGCGCTCGGCGCCTCTTTCAGCACGTCGAGCGATCCCTGCTCGCTGCCGTGATAGGAGGAGATGCAGGCGGTCTCGATCAGCCTGATTTCGAGCTCACGCGCGACGATTGCCGCCGGCACCAGCCCGCCGCGTGTCACCGCGACGATGCCCTTAAACGGACCCAGTTCGAGAAGCCGCCAGGCAAGCGCTTTCGATGTCCTGTGAAGCTCTTCCCATGACACGGGAAATGACTTGTCGTGCGTGTCGGCCATATGAAATCACCCTGTCGTCGTCCTGCCGCGTGAATGCGCCAGACTCTAGCCGCTGACGCGCCGAACACAAGCCCCATCTGCGCCGGATGCAGCCGGAAAAAGGTGTTGTCGAAAGCACTTGCCAGCACCGGGAGCTTCGCCTATGGTGCGCCATCCTTCAGCGGGGCCTGGCGCCCCGCGCCGGACAAAGCGCTCGTAGCTCAGCTGGATAGAGCACCAGACTACGAATCTGGGGGTCGGGAGTTCGAATCTTCCCGAGCGCGCCATTTCTTCAAAAATTATTTTCGATTTGTCTTAAGACGGGCTTTGCCTTTCTTACCGTTTTTGTTTTTTGCGGTATAAATAAAGAGATTCTTGACAAAATTACGCGTAATCTTATGCCAACATCCTCAACCGATGGAATGTTAGGCAACAAAAGGAGTGACGCTATGAAATCAAAAGATCATGGGGAATCTCAAGATAGTAACCGCTTACACACCGCCTTGCCGATCAGCGGCTCATTCTTTGAATCGCTTAAAAAATGCGTGTTGCCTGTCGAAGAAGCCTGGTCGCTGCCCCCCAAATGCTATACCGATGTGGCTGTCCAAGAATTAGAGTTATCTAATCTCTTCCGAGGCCATTGGATTTGCCTTGGCCGGGCGGATCAATTGGCCGCAAAGGGCGATTATACCTGCGTCGATTTTGCTGATTTCTCGATCATTTTGCTTCGCGACAATGATCTGACATTGCGTGCTTTTGCCAATTCATGCCGCCATCGCGGTGCAAGATTATTGGATGGCTCCGGCAAGATCAGCGGCATCCGTTGCCCGTTTCACAGTTGGGCTTATAAGTTGAATGGCTCGCTTGCGGGCGCGCCGCATATGGACGCCGCCACGGGTTTTTGCAAATCAGATTTTAGCCTGATGAGTTATCGGGTGGAGCAAGCGCTCGGCTTTCTTTTTATCTGCCTCTCCCCAGAAGCGCCAGACCTTGAGACGACCCTTGGTGACTTCAACGATATCCATTCGCCATGGCCAATCGAAACATTGGTTTCAACACGCCAGCAACAGTTCGAGGTCGATTGCAATTGGAAATTGTTCATCGAAGTTTTTAACGAATATTACCATTTGCCGTTTGTTCATCCCAACTCGATTGATTCGGTCTATCAAACGCCGGAGGCAAGCGATCGTGTTCAAGGCGCGTTTACCTCACAATTTGGCGGCACCGATGGCACGGGCGGCCTCTTGCAAAACACCCAGCAAAAATCCTTGCCGAAAATACCGGGACTTAGCGGCAAGGAAGCCTCTGGCGTGCGATACACTTGGGCCTTCCCCAATATGACATTCGCCATTGGCGTTGACGCGATGTGGGTTTATCACGCCTTTCCGCTCGCCCCTGACCGATGCTTGGTTTATCAGACGGCGTGTTTCCCGCCTGAGACCATCGCAACTGAAGGTTTTGATGATCTTGTGGCGGCTTATTATCACCGCTTGGATACCGCGCTTGCTGAGGACATCCCGGCGTTGGTCAATCAACAAAAGGGCATGTCAAATCCTGACGCTCAGCAGGGGAGGTTTCAACCTTTGCTCGAGCCCAATGTTGCCCATTTTGCCCATTGGTACGCTGAGGCCATGATCAGTAAGGCTTAGGATTGAATCCTGATTAAGACGCCGCTTGCCGAACCCGTTTGCGGTGAAAGGCGTAGATGCCCGATGCGACAATGATGGCTGACCCCACCAAGGTATGCGGCGCGGGCAGATCATTGAACACCAGATAGCCTAAGAGGATCGCCCATATCATCGCCGTGTAGCGAAATTGCGAGACAAGGCTAATTTCGCCAATGCGCATCGCCATAATGCTGAAAAGATAGCCAAAGAAAATCGCGAGCGCCGCCGCCATCACTAGCAATATCGCAGCGCCATCCATGGGCTGAAAAACCAAGAATGGCAGGGTGACGCCGGATAATAAAGTCACCGATAGCGCGGTCACCAAAGTCACCATTAGCGACGGCACGTCTTGCGGCATTTTGCGCGTCACAATTTCCCTGATCGTCACAAACACCACCGATAACACCGCGTAAAAAGAATAAAGGCTAAAGCCTTCCGCCCCAGGTTTGATCACGATCATGACGCCGATAAAGCCGATGATGATGGCCGTCCAGCGGCGGATGCCCACCGGTTCTTTCAAAAACAACGCCGCCGCCATGGTGATGGTCAAGGGCAGGATTTGGATGATCGCCGTCACATTGGGGAGCGGCAAATGCTTAAGCGCGCTCAAGAAGCAAATCGTGGCCATCACTTCAGCGCCGGCACGAAGCAGCATAAATCCCCAACTTTGCCGAGGATATCGCGTCATGCGCACATGTTTATAAAGGATCACCGCCATCAGCAGAGGCACGCAAAACATCCCCCGCAGAAAGATGATTTGAAAGAGTGGGTAATCGGAAAACAACGCTTTCATAAAACTGTCGTTAACAACAAAACCAAGAATGCCGATCATCATGAAGATGACCCCTTTTGCGTTATCGGTCATGGCGAAAAAGCGTTTCTCAAGAATTCAATCCAAACCTCACCATGACCTTAAATCAAGGTTTTGGAAAGGAAATAACGGCGGGGTATTTGGTTTCGAAATCATCACCCTTGCCATCTTGTCGCATTTTTTCAGCGGAGGGTTGTTTTTTCAAAGAAATAACTTATATGAATGATATAACTTTTATACAGCCTTTAATAGGAGATTACCATGGCGATCAGGATCAACGATATTGTCCCAAATTTTACTGCAGAAACCGATCAAGGCACCATCACTTTCCATGATTGGATTGGTGATCAATGGGCGATTTTATTCTCGCATCCCAAAGATTTCACGCCGGTATGCACCACGGAATTTGGCGCGGTCGCGCAACTGAGCGCCGAATGGGAGGCCCGCAACACGAAGGTCATCGGCCTTTCCGTTGATGGCGTGGATGAGCATAAAGACTGGAAAAAAGACATCGAATCTTTTGGCGGCAGTCCCGCAGGTTTCCCGATCATCGCCGATGCAGACCTCACCGTATCCAAACTCTTTGATATGTTGCCCGCCGATGCCTATTTGCCCGATGGCCGCACGGCGGCGGATTCAGCCTCCGTCCGCAGTGTCTTTATCATCAGCCCCGATAAAAAATTGCAATTGGCGATGACCTATCCCATGTCCGTGGGTCGGAATTTTGCGGAAGTCTTGCGCGCGCTGGGCGTCATCGATGCCATGGCACCCTATCTGGAACCGCTGAGTAGAGTTTGGGCGTCACACTGTCTTCCTCCTTTAGGGGCTTCAGCGTAACTGTGAAGCGTTCAGGTTTTTCAAGAATAAGGCGCGCGATTTCAAAGAGCTGATATGTCTTGCAGGAGCTCCGCAGGGCGTCGACCAGCCGTTGAAAGGCAGCTTTAT
>CAJXME010000135.1 GCA_913056245.1 uncultured Alphaproteobacteria bacterium
CTTATGGCAAGTGCATTTCCAAGGCCTTGATGAAGATAAAGCGCGGGAAGCTTGCGTTGAATTGGTGCAATCGGGGCTATCCTGCATTGCGGCGCCATCACCACAGGTCTAACGCCACCCTTCCCCTGCCATTATGCTCCTGCTTCAACCCCCTTTATGAGTGGGGTTCCATGGCAAAATGATCCGCCTCATATTCATCATCGATATCCGGAAAGCCTTCCGGCAAAGGGGTGAAGCCAGGATGCGCATGGCGATAAATCTGGCCGTTGGATTTCAGCACCGAAGCATCATCGAACATCCCCGCGGCGATGGATATGGTGTGGGTGTTGTGCCGCCGATAGAACATCTGGGCGCCACAATCAGAGCAGAAGCCTCGTTCCGCGAAATCCGAACTTTGATACCATTTCAGGCTCGCGCCCGTGATGGTGATGTCGTCGTTGAGCGCGGCGGTGGCGGCCATGCTATTGCCAACGGTTTTCATGCAATCGCTGCAATGACAGACGAGCACCGGCCTCGGCACGCCGTTGATTTCAAACCGCACGTGACCGCAATGGCAACCGCCTTGATGCAATTTTGTCATACCGCTCTCCCTTCGCTGTACAAATTTATCTGAAAAGAGAGCGGCAGACTTGTCAAGCCAGCAGTAAACAACCTATCCAAAAGGATCAGATTCCGCTTGATTTTTGATTATCGTACGGTATTTTTATGTGATGGTTTCAATATCATCTATGCGGCATGAACGAGGTTTGCCATGACGAAATCAGTATCTTCAAAAGACACGAATGTCACCCCTATTTCGAAAAAGCGAGGTGGCGCGCGGCCTGGCGCGGGGCGGCCAAAAGGGCAAGGGCCTTATGGTGAGGCCACAAAACCCATCCGCATTCCGCTGAGCCGTGTTGATCAAGTGATGAATTTTATTCAAACGGGCCATAAGCCTCTGCCGCTGTTCAGCTGTTCTGTGGCGGCGGGTTTCCCATCACCTGCCGATGATCATCTCTAAGGCAGCCTTGATCTCAACGATCACCTGATCAAGCATCCGGCGGCGACGTTCTTTGTTCGGGTGAGCGGCGATTCCATGATCAAAGCCGGCATTCATCATGATGATATTCTGGTGGTGGATCGGAGCCTAGAGCCGCGCCATGGCAAGATCGTCATCGCGGCAGTAGAAGGCCAATTGACGGTCAAGCGGCTCAATCGCGGCAAAGGCAAAACCATGCTCATGCCGGAAAATGACGATTATCCCCCCATCGTTATTGACGACGACAATGATATGACCATCTGGGGCGTGGTCACGAATGTTATTCACCCTGTTTGATCGCCCTAGCCGTCCATGTCCCTTTATGCTCTTGTGGATTGCAATAATTTTTACGCATCCTGCGAACGTGTCTTTGCCCCATCCTTGATCGGCCGCCCCGTGGTGGTGCTGTCGAATAATGATGGCTGTGTTATTGCCCGTTCCGATGAGGCCAAAGCCGTGGGCGTGCCCATGGGCGCCCCCTTGCATGAATACGAAGCCTTGATGAAGAAAAATGGCGTCGCGATTTTTTCATCCAATTATGCGCTTTACGGCGATATGTCGGCGCGGGTGATGCGCTCGCTCAATCATTTCACCCCTGATGTTGAAATCTATTCGATCGACGAAGCCTTTCTGGGGTTGAGCGGGTTTGACGAAGCGATCTTGCCCGATCATATGCAGCGAATGCGCCGCGCCATCCGGCAATGGACAGGAATCCCCGTATCCGTCGGCATTGCCCCCACCAAGACGCTGGCGAAACTGGCCAATCGCATTGCCAAAAAATACACCAGCGATGGTGTCTATATGATGACCGACCCTGATTTGATGCCGCGCATCTTGGGCGATATTGAGGTCGAAGAGATTTGGGGCATTTCAAAACGCTGGGGGGCGCGATTGCGGCAATTGGGGATTGGCACCGCCCTGCAATTGCAACGCGCTAGCCCAAGGCAAGTGCGGCAAGCCTTATCCGTCATCGGCGAGCGCATCGTCCATGAACTCAACGGCCATTCTTGCCTGACCATCGAAGAGGTGCAACCCAAACAAAGCATCATGTCATCGCGCAGTTTTGGCAAAATGGTCAGCGATTGCACCAGTCTTGAAGAAGCCGTCGCCAGTTATACCGCGCGAGCGGCGGAAAAATTACGCCGCCAAGACAGTCGCGCGGGCGGCCTTTATGTGTTCTTGCGCACCAATCGTTTCCGCAAAGATGACCCGCAATACAGCAACGCTGCCATGGTGGGTTTTGATGAAGCCACCAGCGACACCGCCACGTTGATTCGCGCCGCGGTCACGTGCATCCGGCAATTGTATCGGCCGGGGTTTCGTTATCACAAGACCGGCGTCATGCTCACTGATCTGACAACACGCGACGGCGGCCAAATGAGTCTGCTCAACACAGACCCGAACCGCGATGAAACCCGCCATGCCCAAGATCAACGGATGGCGGTGCTGGATCACATCAACAGCAAAATGGGGCAAGGCACGTTATTTCACGCCACCGAAGGCCTCACGACTCCAAGCAAGATGAACCCAGAACACGGGCGTTTTGGCCGCCGCATCCAAGGCCACGACCGTTGGCGGATGCGCGCGCAATTCAAATCCCCCGCCTATACGACGCGCTGGAGCGATCTTGTGCTGGTCAAAGTTTAGCGATCAAGTGATCCTAACCGCGGGGCAGTTCATCTTCGACCAATTGCACCCAAAAACTCGCGCCGCTGGCCAATAAATCATCGTTGAAATCATACCCCGTATTATGGAGCATCGCGCCTTTCTTGCCTTCGCCAGCGCCCAGCCAAATGTAAGCCCCAGGGCGCGCCTCCAGCATAAAGGAAAAATCTTCAGACGCCATGGAAGGCGGCGCGTCAAAAATAACCGAATCCTCGCCTAAGACCCGTCCCGCCGATGCTGCCGCGCGGTTGTCTTCTTCGGGATGGTTGATCGTCGGCGGGTAGCCTTCCTCCCATTCAAAGGTGACCCCACAATCATGGGCGGCGGCAATCGACGCGCAAAGATGGCGCATTTGAGATTCGACAAAAGCCCGCGTCTCATAGCGAACAAACCGCGCCGTGCCGACGATTTCCGCCTGATTGGGGATCACGTTATGGGTGAAGCCCGAATGAAATTGCGTCACGGAAATCACCACAGGATCAAGAGGATCAACGCGCCGTGAGGCGATCGTCTGTAAGGCTTGCACCATGGACGCCCCGCAGGTGATGGGATCGATCGTTGTATGCGGCATGGCGGCATGGCCACTTTTGCCAGTGATGGTTAAGGTGAACATATCCGCGCCAGCCATGGATGAGCCGCGTTGAACCACGGCTTTGCCAACATCCACCCCCGGCCAATTATGCATCCCCCAGACGGTTTCGACATTGAACTGATCAAAAAGGCCATCCGTGATCATCACTTTACCGCCCGCGCCGCCTTCTTCGGCGGGCTGGAAGATCACCACCACCGTGCCGTCAAAATTCCGTGTTTCCGCCAGATATTGCGCCGCCCCTAAGAGCATCGCGGTATGGCCATCATGGCCGCAAGCGTGCATACAGCCGTCAATCTGTGATTTATGGGCAAAATCATTGGCTTCTTGCATGGGAAGCGCATCGATATCCGCCCTCAGGCCGATCATTCGATCCGATGACCCTTGGCCGCGAATAATCCCCACCACCCCCGTCTTGGCCAAGCCGCGATGGGTTTCGATGCCAAAGGATTCCAGTTTATCCGCAATGAATTGCGAGGTCCATGTCTCTTCAAACCCCAATTCAGGATGGGCGTGCAGCTCGCGCCGCCAGCCTTTCATGATCTCATGACGATCAGCAAGGGTATTGAATACAGGCAATTGAGCCTCCCATGGGTTATGGTGATATGATGATAATGCCTTGACGCCATCGCAAGATCAACCGCCATGAATTTTAAGAAAATTGAGCCATAAAATTTGAACGGCTGGCGGAAAATCCTTCGGTTTTCTGCCTTTTCTATGCTAGAGCCAATATAGCGCTTGGAATTGTCGTCAGAAGTTAATCCCATGTCGCCATGAAGATAGGCAAAACCTTCTGTTTTCGCCATATTCGTTAAAATGTTGAGAATCGGGCTACCCTTAGCCTTTTCTGAATTGATTTAGTTTTGAGGAGAAGTGCCATGGCACAGGACCTTGATCGCGGCCGCACCGGCCTTCCCGGCGGCAAGCCCAAATATTCGATCTTTTCACTGGCGCGCAACGCGGCGAGTTATCACCAAGATTGGCAACGTGCTTGGCGCGCGCCTGACCCTAAAAAAGAATATGATGTGGTTATTGTTGGCGGTGGCGGTCACGGCTTGG
>CAJXME010000136.1 GCA_913056245.1 uncultured Alphaproteobacteria bacterium
GATTCCGGAGGCCGGATTAAAGTCGAACATTACCCCTCGATGCAATTGGGCGGTAAGCCGCCATCGCTTTATGGTCAAGCGCGTGATGGGGTGGTGGATATCATCTGGACGGTTTTAGGCTACACCCCGGGATTATTCCCCACCGCGGAAGCCTTTGAATTGCCTTTCATGACCGGCGATGCGGAATCAGGTTCCGTTGCCTTCCATCAGTTCATGATGGAAAACGGCCAAAATGATTTCAAGGATGTTCATCCCTTGGCGTTTCATATCCACGGCCCCGGGATCATCCATATTAAAGGCGACGCGGTGCGGAGCATCGATGATCTGCAAGGCAAGAAATTGCGGGGGCCAACCCGTGTCACCACGATGATGCTGAAAGAACTGGGCGCCACGGCGATCGGCATGCCCGTTCCTGCGGTGCCGGAATCACTGTCCAAAGGCGTGATTGACGGCGCGGTGATCCCTTATGAAGTATCGGTGATTTTGAAAATGTCTGAATTGACCGATGGCCATACCGGGTTTGAATCATCGCCCGGCCTCTATACCGCGACCTTTGGTATTCTGATGAATAAATCTCGTTATGAAGGGTTGCCCGATGATCTGAAAGCCATCATTGATCAGCATTCTGGCGTGACCTTGGCACGGGTTGCCGGTCAAGCCATGGATCGCGCCGATGAGGTGGGCATTAAGATTGCGCGTGATGCTGGCAATGAAGTGGTGGTTCTGGATGATGCCCAGAAAACAAAGTGGATTGATGCCGCTCAGCCGGTCTTTGCCGCTTGGGTTGCTGAAATGGACGCTAAAGGCATCGATGGCGCTGAATTGCTGGCCAAGGCGCGGGCTGAAATTGCAAAAGCGAAATGACGCCAGTAAATTGATCACAGCACGATGACCCCAGCGAAATGAATTTAGCACAACAAAACCTGACGGTATCTTGACCACTCTGATCACATGGATCAATCAAGCCGCTCGTGTTTCGGCGTTAATTGGCGGCTTGGTGTTGATCGCTTTGATGCTGATGACGGTGATCTCCGTCATTGGCCGGGGGATTAACGCCTACGGCATTGGGCCTGTTCCCGGTGATTTTGAACTGGTTGAATACGGCTCCGCCTTTGTGATTTTTTGGGTCTTGCCGTGGTGCCAGATGCGTCATGGTCATGTTGCTGTTGATGTGGTGGCGCGGTTCTTTCCAAAAGTCTTGTCCCATCTGATCAATGCGGTTAGCCATGCCTTGATGCTGATCATGGCGGTGTTTATTGCGCGCCAATTGACCATCGGCTGTCTTGATAAAATCAGCGATGGTGAGACGTCCTTTATTTTGCAGATGCCCGTTTGGTGGGGAATGGCGGCGGCTTTGCCCGGCGCGTGGTTGTGGATGATCACCGCGCTCATCACCTTGATCATGGCGGTGATGCCATCGCTTAAAGGAGCCGGGCATGACGCCGTTTGATTTGGGGCTAATCGCCTTTCCCGTGCTGCTAGTGCTGATTTTGATCCGCATCCCCATTATGGTGGCGATGTTTTGCGTTGGTGTCCTTGGGCAATATCTGGTTTTTGGCAATTGGATTCCGATTGTCGCGCAAATGAAATCCTTAAGTTTTTCTACTTTTTCCAGCTATTCCCTAAGCGTTGTGCCGATGTTTTTACTGATGGGGCAATTTGCGAGCCGAGGCGGGCTGTCCAAATCTTTGTTTGATGCGGCGCATAAAATGGTGGGGCATCGGCGCGGCGGATTGGCGTTATCCACGATTGCCGCTTGCGGTGGTTTTGGGGCGATTTGCGGCTCATCCTTGGCGACCGCCGCGACCATGGGGCAGGTGGCCCTGCCGGAATTGCGCAAGCATGGCTATTCCGATCGGTTGTCGACGGCTGTTCTGGCGGCGGGGGGAACGCTGGGGGTGCTGATCCCGCCATCGGTGGTCTTGGTGATTTACGCCATCCTGACGGAACAGAATATCGCGAAACTGTTTGTCGTGGCCTTTGTGCCGGGGTTTTTGGCGGTGCTGGGCTATATGATCACCGTGTCGGTGATGGTGCGTCTTGGCGGCGAGCAGGAAACTCAATCGGAACGCGCCACTTGGGCAGAACGCAAAAAAGCGTTGAAGGACATCTGGCCTGTCGCGGCTATTTTTGCCCTTGTGATTGGCGGGATTTATGGCGGCTGGTTCACCCCCACCGAAGGGGCGGCGGTCGGCGCAGGGGCAACAGGGCTTTTGGCCTACCTCAATGGCGGCCTCGATCGTCAATCCTTTGAAGACGCGCTTCTGGAAACCGCATCGGCGACGGCGATGATCTTTATGATCCTTTTGGCCGCGGTGGTCTTTAACGGTTTTCTGGCCTCGACGCGATTGCCTTTTGCTGCGGTCGATTATGTGCAAACCTTAGCGTTAAACCCATGGATGGTGCTGACGATCATGCTGGTGGTGTATTTGATTTTGGGCTGTTTTATGGACAGCCTGTCGATGATCATTCTCACCATTCCTGTGTTTTTTCCAGTCTTCAAAACCCTTGATTTTGGTCTGCCCACGGAAGAAGCCGCCCTGTGGTTTGGGATTCTGGTGCTGATTGTGGTTGAGGTTGGGCTGATCACCCCGCCGGTGGGGCTTAATCTTTTTGTGATCAACAACCTTGCGGGGGATGTGCCACTTTCCGAAAGTTTCAAAGGCATTCTGCCCTTTGTTTTGAGCGACCTGATCCGGGTAATCATTCTGGTGACGTTCCCTGCCATTTCATTGGTGTTGTTGCGGCTGTTGTTTTGAGCGTAAAGCCGATATTTAACGCTCTTTCGTTTTGGCTTGGGCGGCTTCAATCACCCATGGGGATATGTCGTTAAACCATTCCACAAGTTTCATTAAATCATCATCGTCTAAGATGCTCTTGGCCTTTTCAAGGGAAACCCAAAGCCGCTTGCGTTCATTGACTTCAGGACATGTCATGGCTTCTTCGTGAACGTGAAGTGGAAAATAAGTCACCACTTGATGATCAATTTTATTATTTTGGCTTTTGCCCATCACCGTGGTGATGGGAAATTTTTTAAGAACTTTGCCGTTAACACCCGCTTCTTCAAACGCCTCACGTTTGCAGGCTTTCTTTCGGCTTTCCTTGGCTTTCACATTGCCTTTAGGAAATATCCAGCGCTTTCGTGTTTGCGAGGTGACGAATAAAATGGACAGCCCATCATCGGTGATTTTGAATGGGATTGCCCCAATTTTATCAGCCATCAGAAAACCTCTATGGGGTGGTGACCACTTTTGGCGGGTCAAACGCGGTGATGGTTAAATCATCGCCCTGCCATTTTTCGATATCAACAAGGCAAGAATGCGCCGCTGGCCCTTGCGCCAATTTTGATGTGCCGCGATCGGGGGTTAAGACATTGGGATTGCCGTGTTTGCAACTGACGCGTTGATCCCCTTGATCATCAGGGTCAAACCAAGCCCCCGTCGGAATCAAGACCACCCCGGGTCGAATGGACGGCGTGATGATCGCCCCACAAAGACAATCGCCACGATCGTTAAAAACTCGCACCAAATCACCCTCGGCGATGCCTCTTTTGCTCGCGTCATCGGGATTAAGGTAAACGCCTTCATGACCTTTAATTTTAGCGGCGCGACTGATTGCGCCATGATCCAATTGCGAATGCAGTTTGGCTTTCGGTTGATTGCACAAGAGATGAAGCGGATAGGCCGGGTCATCTTGGCCAAGCCATTCCGGCGGTTCAATCCAAGCCGCGTGAGGCGGCGCGTCGTCATAGCCAAATCCAGCAATGGTGCTGGAATAAAGTTCAATCTTGCCGCTTGGGGTCTTAAGGCGATGCGTTTCAGGATCACGGCGGAAATCTTCAAACAAGACTTTCGGCTTCGTTTCTGTTTTAAGCGCAAACCAACGTTTTTCACGGAATTCATCATAATCCGGAAAATCAAAGCCGTCCCTCGTCATCAGATGCTGAGTTTCATCATAAATATAACGTTGCCATTCTTCGCTGGTTCGGCCTTCGGTGAATTGGTCTTCAACCCCCATATGCCGACCAATAGCCGCGAAAATATCGAAATCATCGCGGCTATCCCCGATAGGTTCAATGGCCTTTTCCATCGACATGACGTAAGGGTCGCGCGGCGACATGGCGATATCTTGGCGTTCAAAACTGGTGGTGCAGGGCAGAATCAAATCGGCGTGCTTGGCCAAAGCATTCCAGCACCATTCATGCACAATCACGGTTTCAGGGCATTGCCAGGCTTTGCGCAAACGATTGAGGTCTTGGTGATGGTGAAAAGGCTTGCCGCCAGCCCAATAGACCAAGCGAATATCAGGGAAGGTCAGGTCTTGGC